>WTJB01000337.1 GCA_011526335.1 Candidatus Arcticimaribacter sp. | reverse complement strand
CTTCCTGTCCCTTGTTTTTGTGAGCTTTGCTGCAGGCATAGCTGAAATGTATCGCGCCATATACGCAATTTTTCCAAGGCGGCCTTTTTGTTTTTAAATATCTCCAAATAGTCCTGATCATTGCGCACCTGCTCTACAATCAAATGGTGGTAGGGGGTAGCTGTGGACAGGCGAATTCCCATACCAAAGTGGCGGTATTTTAGTGCACGGTTAAACTGCGGTTGATTTTTTTTGATCTCGTGTTGCTCTTTTAAAAGGGCAACACATTCATTTCCGGTACACTCAAACTGCACCTCCGCAATGTGCTGTTGGATTTTTTGCGCTTTCCCTTTATCAGAAGTTAAGTGCTGTAATACGCGTTTGCGGATGTTTTTGCTTTTTCCGATGTAGATGATAGTACCTTTCTTATCGTAGAGGTAATATACCCCCGTTTCTGTGGGGAGGCGTTCGATTATTTTTAAATATTTGCTTGGGGTTTGGTCTTTGTGTAATTCTTTGACTTGGGTGGTTAAGATTTCTTTGTTGCTGTCTTTCGCTAACAACAGCTTAAAGAGTTCTACCGTAGCCATAGCATCGCCTTGCGCTCTGTGGGCATCTGTGATAGGAATACCTAGAGATCGCACAAGTTTTCCCAACTTATATGAGGTTGCTTCTGGCAATAATTTTTGTGCTAGGGTTACGGTACAGATTGACTTACGCTCATAGGTATAGCCCAAGCGTTGGAATTCTGTACGCAGCATACGGTAGTCAAAATCTGCATTATGGGCCACGATGATACAGTCTGTGGTAATGTCAATAATGCGTTTGGCTAGCTCATAAAATTTAGGGGCGTTTATAAGCATCTTACTGTTGATGCCCGTCAGCCGTTGAACAAAGGGTTGAATTTCTTTCTCAGGGTTGACCAGACTAGAAAACTGATCGATTACTTTGTCTCCATCGTAACGATATATGGCAATTTCTGTAATTCCCTCTTCGTTGAATTTTCCTCCCGTTGTTTCAATGTCAACAATTGCGTACATCTCAGTAATTTCGGGCACCAAAGATTTTACTGCCTACACGAATAAGCGTACTGCCCATTTCAATCGCCAACGGGTAGTCACCACTCATACCCATTGAGAGCGTATCAAAAGCTTCAATTTCGTTTTTATAGGTGTCAAAATGGTTTTTTAAAACAGCAAATTCACTTCGTATTTGGGCTTCATCTGAGGTAAAGGTAGCCATCCCCATCAAGCCCCGTAATCGAATGTGGGGGAAGTGCCCTGCTTTGTATAATTCTATAATTTCCTCTAATTCAGTGGCATCAAGACCAAATTTGGTGTCTTCTTGCGCAATGTGCATTTGCAAAAGGCAGTCAATGCTCCGGTTGTTTTTATGGGCTTGCTTGTTTACTTCTTTTAAGAGCTTGAGGCGGTCAATGCCATGAACAAGGTGAACATAGGGCGCCATGTATTTCACCTTATTGGTTTGTACATGACCAATCATATGCCAAAAAATATCTTTGGGTAATGCTTCCCATTTCTGGGTCATTTCTTGGATTTTATTTTCCCCAAAATGTCGCTGACCCGCGGCATATGCCTCTTGGAGGTCGGCTAGGGGCTTGGTCTTCGATACCGCTACAAGTTCAACGCTTTTTGGGAGCGCTTGCTTTAGTGTAGATAGTGCTTCTGCAATTGCCATATTGCAAAGATAACCATCCCTTTTGGGGAGACCCCAATTTTACTTTTAATTTTTTTCTTGTTTATACACCAAAAGTCCTGTGGGAATTTTAGGCCGGATAAAAGTAGATTTTGGCGGAAGTTTTTGATGCGCCAATGCCCGTTCTATAAGGCGATCTACACTTAATGGTGTTGCGGCGAACTGCGCACAGTATTTATCCGAAGCAATACTGTCAAAGTCCAATTCGGTTCGATTGGGGAAATAGTCAAAATAGGCTTTGGCATTGCTTACCGAATTGCCCTTAAAACCGAGCAATTCCTTGTAAATAAAATCGGCATTATCGATGTTAATCTCTGGGTTGAGCGCAAAGACTTTGTTTTCTACTTCAATCAGAATTTGTTTGTTTGGACCTAACCGATCGAAGTAGGTCGCCGGCTGAGCGTCGTAGGTTTTGAGTTTTTGTAGAAAACGGTCTGAATCTAAACCTGCAGGCCATTTTTTGAGCCCCCATATAAAACTCCCGTTCGAGACTTCTTTCTTTGAAATCACAAAGGACAAGAGGTGCTGTACTTCCGCCTCTTTTTCTGCCCACTGAAGCGTGCTTTGTAATCGGTGATGCCCATCGGCCAAATGGAAATGGGACAAGCTTTTACAGTAGTCTTGCAGTTGTTGTTTTTGGGCTTCGGATAAAATCCAAAGTTCGTGTCTTTCGTTTTCTAGCCGATAGTAATGATCGGGTTGACGCTTACAGATTTCATCTTCTAGGGCATTGATTCCCTCATGATGATTATGAAATAATAGTACAGGTTCCGCTTGTAATCCTGTGGTAGAGAGGTAGTTTGCAAAATCATCTACTCTTTTTTGCATCACGTGTTCGTGCAAACTAATCTTTCCTTTTTGTATGTCTTGCAAGCCTATTCCGGTGACAAAACCTGAAAACCAGAGATTGCCTTTTTGGATGACATACCAAAGAATGGCGGGATGGGGAAGGTTTAAAATTTCGCCTTGAGTGATTTTATTTTCATAGCTGCTGCGTATCCGTTCGGTCTGATCTTCGAGCTCGAACAGCATATCGGTAAAAAAATCGGGCCCATAAAGGGGATTAGTGGTCGATTTTGACAAGCTATGTGCCGTGGGCACACAAAACGAAAGCGGGTGAATATGAGGCATAAGGGTAAGGCATAAAAATTAAAAACAATCGATAATTCTTTGTGCTACCCTCAGCGCTTCTGTAGCGTGTTCGAGGGTAACGATAGGGGTTGAGTCATTTTTTATGGCATGGGCAAAGGTGTCCAATTCTTCCAAAATAGCGTTAGACGATTCTATTTTTGGCGGGTCAAAGTAGATTTGTTTTTTTACCCCTTCCGCATTTTCGAGCAGTAAAGCATATTCATCTGGATCTTCTGGGGCGTCTTTCATTTTAACCACTTCTACCTGTTTTGAGAAAAAGTCTACTGAAATGTAAGCCTCCTTTTGAAAAAAGCGCAGTTTACGCATGTTTTTCAGGGAAATTCGACTTGAGGTTAGATTGGCTACCGCTCCATTTTCAAATTCTATTCTGGCGTTGGCAATATCCGGTGTTTCGCTTACAACGGCAACTCCAGAAGCCGATATGGTTTTGATTGGGGAATCGATTACACTGAGAATGATGTCGATATCGTGAATCATCAAATCCAAGATGACGGGGACATCGGTCCCCCGGGGATTAAATTCTGCCAATCGATGAGATTCGATAAACATGGGTTGCCCGACATTGTCTTTTACGGCTTTATAGGCAGGGTTAAAACGCTCTACATGACCGACTTGGCCTTTAACATTATACTGTTTCGCCGCAGCGATGAGTTCTTCGGCTTCGGCAACGGTCTGGGTGATGGGTTTTTCAATAAAAACGTGTTTGCCCTTTTTGATGCATTCCAGGGCAAGGGCATGATGAAATGGAGTAGGGGTAACAATATCGACGACTTCTACGGCGTCGATCAGTTCTTCTTGGGATTCAAAATAAACATATCCTTTTTCTTCCGCCAGTTGGCGTGCAGCCTTGACATCAGGGTCATAAAAACCGACCAGATTGTACTCCTCCGAGGCCGCTAAAAGACGGAGATGGATTTTTCCTAAATGGCCTGCACCGATAAGGCCTGCGTTTAACTTTTTCACCTTCACTATTTTGTTTACATCCAAAAATACGACTTTCAACTTAATTCCAAATCGTTTTTATCAATCCTCTAGGAATATGTATTTTTGAGCAATGAGTACATTTGTAGATGCCGCCATACATCAGGGCCAACGCAAGCAATTGGTTGCCTTTTTGGAAGAAAAAGGAATATGTGATCCTCTGGTTCTTAAAGCCCTTCTAGCGGTACCGCGACACTGGTTTATGGATCCGGGATTGGTAAGCCACGCCTACAAAAACAAAGCCTATCCTATTGCAGCAGAACAAACCATTTCTCATCCCTATACGGTTGCTTTTCAATCGGAATTGATTGGCTGTCAAAAAGGCGATAAAGTCCTAGAAATTGGGACAGGATCGGGGTATCAAACCGCTGTCTTGCAGGCCTTGGGTGTTCAGATTTATACCATAGAGCGCCAACGCGAACTGTTTAAAAAGACCAAACGCTTATTTGACCAGCTGCGTTTGCGCCCCAAGACCTTTCTTTTGGGCGACGGCTATTTGGGACTTCCGGAGGAAGCCCCTTTTGATGCCATTTTGGTAACGGCCGGCGCCGCCACTTTGCCCAAAGCGCTGTTGAGTCAATTAAAAATCGGTGGCCGTTTGGTCATTCCTATCGGTAACGATCCGCAAGTGATGCATCGTTTTACCCGAACAGGCGAGAAAACCTTTGACAAAGAAACTTTTGGAGAATTTCGTTTTGTGCCCTTGCTTAAAGACAAGACTTAGCCTAAAAATATGTTTTTAAGGCCGAAAGGTATTCTTTAAACGCTTCTATCCCTTCCTGGGTAATGGTAATGTCTGTTC
>WTJB01000252.1 GCA_011526335.1 Candidatus Arcticimaribacter sp. | reverse complement strand
TTCTCCGTTTTCTACTTTTTTGTGTAAATAGCTTTCTGCTTCTTCTTTGTGCATAATGGTTAATTGTTTAGATTCAAATTTTATAGTTCTTGTGCCCAATTGGCGCGGTCTTGTTGATTGAATGGCCAGGGAGCACCGTTGTTTTCGATATTGCTCATCATATTGTTGAGATCTGTAGGGGCTGCAGATTCTTCCATGACAAGGTATTGACGCATATTCATGATGATGGACAAGGGGTCTATATCCACCGGGCAGGCTTCTACACAGGCGTTGCAAGAAGTACAGGCCCACAATTCTTCACGACTGATATAATCGTCTAAAAGTTGTTTCCCGTCTGGTACAAAATTTCCTTTATTTTGCTGGATATTGTTCCCCACCTCTGTCAGTCGGTCACGGGTATCCATCATGATCTTTCGGGGAGATAATTTTTTTCCCGTCTGGTTGGCTGGACATTCACTGGTACACCGACCACATTCTGTACAGGTATAGGCATTTAGTAGTTGTACCCAGTTGAGATCGGTTACATCCGATGCCCCAAATTTCTCTGGCTCTCCCTCCTCTTCTGTAGCAGCAGCGTAGGGATCAGCGTCTGGATCGAGCATCAGTTCTACTTCTTTGGTTACAAGGGCATTATTTTCAAATCTTCCTTTGGCGTCTAGGTTTGCAAAATAAGTGTTTGGAAAGGCCAAGAGGATGTGCAAATGCTTTGAATAATAGAGGTAGTTTAAAAAAATCATGATCCCTATGATGTGCATCCACCAGGCAGAACGTTCCACAAGGATAAGTGCATCCAAAGCCATCCCATCAAAAATAGGAAGCAAGAATTGACTTATAGGGAAACTCCCTGCTTGCATGTAATGCGGAGCGTCGGGATGATTTAACTGAATGGCCAAATCGGCAGCATTCATCGTTAAAAATAAACCCATCAATACGATCTCAAAATACAGAATCAAGTCGGCATCCAATTTGGGCCAACCTTTCATCTCGTCTTTCCAAAAGCGTTGAATACGAACAACATTTCTCCGTGTCCAGAAAATTACTACAGCAATTAAGACCAAGAAGGCCAAGACTTCAAAAGAGGCAATCAAAACATTGTAAAAGCTTCCGAGATAGGGAGCAAAAATTCGATGCGTTCCCAGTACCCCATCCACTACTATTTCGAGCAGTTCAATGTTGATTAAAATAAATCCGATATAAACTATGATGTGTAGAAATCCAGCCAAAGGTCTTTTGACCATTTTGGATTGTCCCAGTGCAATACGCGCCATATTGGCCCAACGCGCTCCTGAATCCTCGGTGCGGTCAATAGCTCTCCCCAATTGAATATTGGTTTTTATCTGGAGGATGTTTTTTCTAAATACAAAAAGGGCAATCGATAAAAGGAATATAAAAATAATGTTCGGAAGCAATGCCATCATAATCAATCTTCATTTGGAGTTTGGTAGGGAGTATCTTTCTTGCCAAATAAAGAAAAATGAACGTATCGCTTGGGATGCGCTTTAAGATCTTTTAGCAAAAGCTCTACTTCTTTTGTACTGGCTTCAAGGTTTTGATAAAGTCCTTCATCTTGCATCAGTTTGCCGAGGCTTCCCTTACCTGAGTTTATATCATTCAACAACAGGTTGAGCTGTGTTGCTGTTTCTTCAAATTTTGCGATGGTTCCTTTCAAATTTGCTTGCGCAAGCGAATCAGAAACTTGGTTTAAGTTCTGGGTGATGGCATTTACATTTTGAAGTGAATTTGCCAAACCATTCTCTTCACTCCCCAACAAATCGTTTAGGGTAGAAGAAAGTGCATTGATTTTATTTACCGTTTTCGAAAGGTCATTTAAGGTGCTTGTAAGGTTGGCTTTCCCTTCTTCATTAAGGACTTCATTCACCCCTTCAAAGAGGGTGTCTGCCTTGGTTAAAACGCTCTCAAGCTTTTGCTGTAGAGGCTCAATTTGTTGGCTTAATACGTCCGTAAGCCCTGGCTTTTGTTGAGAAGGCAAGGTGTCGCCTTCACGAAGCGCCCGTTCTTGGTCGAACACAGGAAGAATAGCGATGGACTTACCCCCTATCAGTCCAGCCTCATACAACTCTGCAATACTGTTTTTTGAAAAAGCAATATCACTGCGTAAGCTAAAGGTAACGAGCAATTTGGTTGATTGTGGTAAAAAATTAATGGCATTTACTTTCCCTACCATCAATCCGTTCACGGTGACTGAAGTACCCACTTTAAGGCCTTCTACATTGTCGTAGACAGCGTAAAGGGTGTTTTCTTTATTCAGTAATGATGTGCCGTTCAAGAAGTTAAAGCCCACCAAAAAAAGAACGATACCGCCAAGTACAATTAACGAGACTTTTATTTCTTGTATATATTTCAAAAGCTAAGGTTGTCTTTTGACCAAAAATAAGAATATTTTCGAGTTTAACGGCATTAGTTGCCTAGTATTGCTGAGGAAAGTTTTACTTTTTTTCCATCCTTAAAAGCTACGATAAAAGCAGAAGAATAGCCTTTGGATTTTGCCGTTTCTTTTAGGGATTTGGCCGCTTCAAAATCCCTTGCGGTGCCATAAAAGTAACGATAAAGTCCTCCTTCTTTTTGCCTAAAAAGATCAGACAAGCCTTTGAAGTTGAATGATTCTAGGGGGATTTTCTTCGATCCTGCGGCAATTTGAATTCGGAAGATTACGTCAGTAGTTTTTGCTTTCTGTTGTTCATTTTTAGAAGCGTCAGTATTGGACGGAGTATTGACGACAGTTTCCTTTTGAAGCGAAGACGCCAAGGTTTTCTTGTAATTCATAATGGCCCTGTAAAGCGCTAATGACATCTCTTTTTGTCCTTTGCTGGAATTGAGGTAAGCCCCTTCTTTTGCGTTGGTTAAAAAGCCCAATTCTACCAAAACGCTAGGCATATAAGTCTTTCTTAACACCAAAAATCCCGCTTGCTTTACCGTGCGGTCTTTACGGCTTAAGTTGCGAACAAAACTTTTTTGAATGGTACTGGCAGCAATAATGCTCTGATCCAGATAGGTTTCTTGCATCAACACCAAACTGATTACTGAAGCAGGATCATTGGGGTCAAAACCTTCATATTTGGTCTCATAATCTTCTTCCAAAAAGATTACAGAATTCTCTTTTTGAGCAATTCTAAAGTTGTCTTCGTTGCGGTGAAGTCCTAAAACAAACGTCCCTGCGCCATACGCTTTCGGATTCGAAAAGGCATCGCAATGAATGGAAACAAAAAGATCTGCATCGGCTTTATTGGCAATATTAGCGCGTTGATTCAATTCGATAAACCGATCGTCTTCACGGGTATAAATCACCTTTATCCCTTCCTTTTGAAGCATCTTCCCTATCTGCTTGGTTACCTTTAAGGCAATGTGCTTTTCATAATAACCATTTCCGCGATTTCCAGAATCATGTCCTCCGTGACCGGCATCGAGCACCACTACAAAAGGGTTACTTTTCGCTGTCTGCGCCTGTAGGGGAATAACGAAACCGCATAAATAGAGGAAAAAAAAGAGAAACAAATGATGCCGTACGTTCATTGCTAATAAATACTTAAAACTAAAGCCTAATGTAAAATTATCCGTAATTTTGAGCTTGTTTTGTCACAAATTTAGCTTTTATCAAATTGCCAGCAAAGTCTTTTTTCTATCGTCTTAGCCTCTTTTTGTGCTTCTCTTTGAATTGGGGATGGAGCCAACAGGCAGGAGATAGTCTTACGGCCAATCTTCCGGTGCAAGAAATAAAGCTAGACAGCATTAGCGTCGTTGCCAATGATAGCTTGGTAAAGAATGAGCCTCTTTTGCTTGATATGATTGATTATACCGCTAAAGATTCTGTACGTATAGATCAAACAACGAATAAAATAAAACTCTTTAATAAGGCTACGCTATCTTATCAAGACATGGAACTCGAAGCGGGAATCATTGTCTTGGACTACACCAAAAATGAAGTATACGCTGGGCGCATCAAAGACAGTACCGGGCAATTGGTTCAAAAACCTGTATTTGTTCAAGGCTATGATGAAATTAACCCCGATTCCATACGGTTTAATTTCGACACCAAAAAAGCCTTGATTTGGAACTCAAAAACCGCGCAGGGCGGAATGAATGTTTTCTCGAGTTATACCAAAAAACAAAACGATTCTGTTTACTACATTAAAAACGCAAAAATCACCACCTCGCAAAACCCAGAAAACCCAGACTATTACATAAAAATCAGGAAAGGTAAAATGGTTCCAGGGGGTAAAATTGTGGCCGGACTCAGCAACCTCTTTATTGCAAACGTGCCTACCCCCATAGGTTTACCCTTTGCCTACTTCCCTGCGGGAAACAAACAAGAATCAGGATTGGTTTTTCCGACTTTTGGGGAGAGTAATCAACGGGGATACTATTTCCAAAATGGAGGGTATTATTATGGAGGATCCGAGTTGTTTGATCTAAATGTAGTAGGCGATTATTACACCAACGGTAGCTATGGTGTACGGCTAGATTCGCGCTATAAAATAAACTATAAATCTTCGGGGAATTTCAGCTTCCGTTGGGAGAATTTGGTATCGGGCGAAAAAGGCTTTGAAGGCTATGCACGCTCCAGTGTGTATAACATCCGTTGGACCCATCGTCAAGATCCAAAGGCGCTGTCTC
>WTJB01000003.1 GCA_011526335.1 Candidatus Arcticimaribacter sp. | reverse complement strand
AAATACTATTTTTAACAAAAATAGGATTGTTATTTAAATAAAGCCGTAATGCCTACGATTCAAAACAAGGTTCTTCGTTTTTCACGAAAAGATCCAAAAAAGTTTTTTCAAACACTGAACAAAAGAGTCAACGAACACTTTAAAAAAATCAAACAACCCAAAACAGGGAATTGGAGGTTATACCTCAAAACCTGTATTATGTTTGGACTATTGATCGTTCCCTATATTTCTGTAGTTTTTAGCGATATAAATCCTTGGATAAAATTAATTCTTGCCGTAGTGATGGGAATTGGCGTAGCCGGGATTGGCATGAACGTAATGCACGATGGAAATCACGGTTCTTTTTCTAAATCGGAATGGATAAATAAATTTATGGGGGCTAGCATTTACCTTTTGGCAGGAAATGTTCACAACTGGAAGGTACAGCACAATATTTTGCACCACACCTATACCAATATCCACGGGCATGACGAAGATTTAGAAGCAGGAAGAATCATTCGTTTTTCAAAACACAGCGATTGGAAACCCTACCACAAATTTCAGCATTTATACTCTGTTTTTGTCTACGGCCTTTTGACCATCAACTGGGTCATTAGATCCGACTTTTCGCAAACAACACGCTACCTAAAACGCAAACTGACGTATAGAAAAGAGTTGGCTCCGGTAAGACAATGGGTCATTTTAATTTTAACCAAGTTACTCTACCTCGGCATTTGGATTATCATTCCTATGCTGTTTATGGAAATGGCTTGGTGGAAAATTCTTATCGGGTTCTTTATCATGCATTATACGGCTGGACTAATATTAAGTTTAGTCTTTCAGCTGGCCCATATAATTGAAGATGCCGAAATGCCCTTGCCTGATGTAGAAACGGGAAGCATGAAAAACACCTGGGCCATACACCAACTTTTAACGACGGTAAATTTTTCACCCAAAAATCGTTTTATCAATTGGTTTACTGGGGGACTAAATCACCAGATAGAACACCATATTTTCCCTCATATCAGCCATATACATTACACAGAAATTGGAAAAATTGTTAAAAAAACGGCTTTGGAATTTAATTTGCCCTACAATGAGTACAAAACTACCCGAAGTGCCTTATTTTCGCATTTTAAATATCTAAAACAAATGGGGCTTCAGCCCATTAAAGTAAACGCATAACATGGACGCATTATCTACTCGCATCAACAGCTTACCTGCCTCAGCTACTTTGGCGATGGCTGCAAAAGCAAGAGAACTCAAAAATCAAGGGGTTGACGTTATCGGCCTAAGTTTAGGGGAACCTGATTTCAATACGCCAGAATTTATCAAAGACGCTGCTATACAAGCGGTGGAAGACAATTATAATTCTTACACTCCTGTTGACGGATATGCGGAGTTAAAGACCGCTATTTGCACAAAATTTAAGCGCGATAATGGATTGACCTATCAACCTTCACAAATTGTTGTATCTACGGGAGCAAAACAATCTATTGCCAATGTATGCATGGTGTTACTAAATCCTGGAGATGAAGTATTGTTGCCCGCACCCTACTGGGTAAGCTATTCCGCTATTGCTACCCTAGCCGAAGCAAAGTCAACTATTATTCCCTCGAGCATTGATACCGATTTTAAAATCACTCCGGAACAATTGGAGGCTGCTATTACACCGCAGACAAAATTGATCATGTTCAACTCCCCTAACAATCCTAGCGGAACCATATATACCGAAGCCGAATACAGAGCTTTAGGAGAGGTATTGGCAAAATATCCTGACATCTACATACTGTCTGATGAGATCTACGAACACATCAACTACGGAACGCCGCATTTTAGCATTGCAGCCATCCCAGAATTATATGATCGTACCATTACGGTCAATGGTGTTGCCAAAGCTTTTGCCATGACCGGATGGCGTATTGGCTACATTGGCGCACCAGAATGGATCGCCAAAGCCTGTAATAAAATGCAAGGACAAATTACCTCGGGTGCCAATTGTATTGCACAGCGCGCTACTATAGCTGCTCTGGAAGCTCCTGTAAGCAATATCCAATACATGGTCGATGAGTTTCAGAACCGAAGAGAACTCATTATCGGCTTGCTAAAAGAAATCCCTGGTTTCAAACTCAATCAACCCCAGGGTGCTTTTTACGTGTTTCCTGACGTGTCTGCTTATTTCGGAAAGACGCTCAGAGGAAAATCCATAGAAAACGCTAGTGACTTTGCCCTTTATCTTTTGGAGGAGGCCCATGTTGCCACCGTAACAGGAGATGCTTTTGGAAATCAAGATTGTATTCGGATTTCATATGCTGCTTCTGACGAAAATATAAAGGAAGCCATTGCACGAATAGCCAAAGCATTGGAACAATAAAATAAAAGCCGCATAAAGCGGCTTTTTTTATACTTCTTCAGTTTTTTTTATCGCTTCATAAAATGCAGCAGTGGCGACATAATTCCAAGGAATTACCAATAAAATCCCAACCCCGAAACAAAGGAAACCTAAGATATACCAAGGAATAAAACGAAGCCATAATCCAAGAAATTTAAGTTTGTACCCTTGCATTAAATTCCAGCTTTCTCCCATACATTGGACAAAAGAAAGTTCTGGACGTTCTGCCATGACATAAAACGTCATTGAAAAACCCAAACTGATAATTATCCCAGGGATAATAAAAAATAGAATCCCTAAAATAATGAGGATTACGAGGGAGAGGTAGGCTAAAAAACTTTTTAAAAAAGAATGAAATCCTTCAAACAGTTGATTGAGTTGAGGATCTTCTTTCCTATTTATGGTCAGGCTAAAGAGGGTCATCCCCAGCCCTAGTGGACCAGAGATCAGCAAACTAATAAGTCCTAAATCTTCGTTTTCAAAAATCGAGACAAAAGTAAGCAGCAGTACATAAATGAAACTGACTAAAACCGCCAAGCCCGCATGAGGAGCAAGTTTTTGGCGGCTTTCTTTCATGAGTTGTAGGTTAGAAAAATTCATCATTAGGTCTTGTTTTAATCCTTTTAAGGTATAAAAAAAACCGACGTGTGTCGGTTTTCTTGTTTATGACTTAACAATTTGTTCTTGATGATTGATCGATTCTTGATGAATGGCCTTAAACATACGAAGTATAAATTCTTCTGATAAACCTCTTTCCTCACCTTCTAAAACCATACGGCCAAGAATTTCATTCCATCGTTTACTCTGAAGAACGGCAACGTTTTTCGATTTTTTTAAGGTCCCTATCGATTCCGCCACTTTCATACGTTTCCCCAATTGGTCGAGGATAGCTTGGTCAATGACATCAATCTGAGCACGAAGTGTCCCTAATTCTGCTTGATACTCGGCTTCCTCATCCGAGGGCTTTCTGATTTTTAAATCGCGCATAATTTCCACCAAACGCTCTGGAGTTACTTGTTGCTTGGCATCACTCCATGCATTGTCTGGATCCCAATGCGTTTCTACCATCAAACCGTCGAAATTTAAATCCAAAGCCATCTGACATACGTCAAAAATTAAATCTCTACGCCCTGCAATATGGGAGGGATCGCAAATAAGAGGTAAATCTGGGAAACGATTTTGAACCTCGACAGCTATTTGCCATTCGGGAATATTTCTGTACTTGGTTTTTTCATAAGTAGAAAATCCGCGATGAATAAGACCGAGCTTCTTAATATTAGCAGTGTATAAACGCTCTACCCCACCCAACCATAAGGCTAAATCAGGATTGACTGGGTTTTTTACTAAAACAATTTTATCTGTTCCGTCTAAGGCCTCTGCAATTTCTTGCATGATAAACGGACTCACTGTTGAACGTGCGCCCACCCATAGGATATCAATATCGTGCTCTAGTGCTAGCTTGACATGGTCTTTGTTGGCCACCTCTGTTGCGGTAAGCAATCCGGTTTCTTCCTTTACTTTTTGTAACCACTTTAGTCCAATAGCCCCTACCCCTTCAAAATTTCCTGGACGGGTTCTTGGCTTCCATATTCCGGCACGGTAAACCGTAACATCGGTATCTTTTAATTCGTGTGCGATTTTTAGAACTTGTTCTTCTGTTTCAGCGCTACAAGGGCCACCAATAACTAAGGGATGTGACAACCCAAAGTCGTTTAACCAGTCACGCATTTCTGCTTTATTTTCCATTTTAGTTTAAGGGTTTAATTCCGTTAAGGATGTTTGTTAATTGATTTGTGTTTTTCATTTGTTGGTACAAATCAGAGAAATTTTCTTCTTCCAATTTGTTTTTAAAGTTTTGAAGATTATGAATATAAGCTTCTAGAATATCAATGATATTTTCTTTGTTTTGTTCAAAAATAGGGGTCCACATCTCGGGAGAACTTTTTGCTAAGCGCACGGTAGATTCAAAACCACTTCCGGCGAGATCAAAAATATTTTGTTCATCATCTTCACGTTCCAAAACTGTTTTTCCTAGCATAAATGAACTGATGTGGGAAAGATGAGAAACATAAGCCACATGTTTGTCATGCTCAGCAGCTTCCATAAAGCGCAAGTACATCCCCATAGCGCGAAAGGTGGTTTTTGCCCAATTCAAAAGATCAGGGCGTGTTTTTTTGGATTCACACAGTATTTGGGGTTTCCCCTCAAACAATCCTTCATGTGCGGCTTTGGGCCCAGAAAATTCTTTACCAGCAATGGGGTGAGCAGAC
>WTJB01000250.1:2728-17477 GCA_011526335.1 Candidatus Arcticimaribacter sp. | reverse complement strand
CCAAATAAAGGTGCTGGGTAATTTTTGCTGAAAAAGGACCTGCTGTGTCGTGGGCTGCAATATGGCAATATTCAAAAGTCCTCCGCTTTCAATGGTTTTTTCAAAGCGTTGTAGTTCGGCTTCTACTTTTCCGTAAACTTTTGTTTTGGTGCCCAAACTATCGACAATTTCCCCAATATGAACGCTGTCACGGACAACGGTTTCGCGGGTTTCTTTGAGGAAGGTTTGCCCAATGGTATAGCTGTCAAAAGAAAGATCAACAACTTGGTCTGGATACAATCCTTCTGCTTGCAGGGCTTCTAAGGATACAAAAGAAGCAAAACGATAATTGAGTTGATTGAGGAGTTGTAACAGTTGTTGCTGAAAAAATGCAGCATTCAGTTCTAAACCTTTGCTGGCTACAGGAATTGCAGATACCCCAACAATTTCTGTTCCTAAGCTTTGCGCTTTTTGGATGGCTTCATCTATGCCTGCATAGTTGTCCTGATAGCTTTTGGCTTTACGAAAATAACGATAGGCTTCTCTTGCCTTTTCCTTTTGTTCTATGGCCAATGCAGCTTTTCCGGCCAGAACATAGGCTTCTGCCCCTTGGGCTAAAGCTTCATTTAACTGTTGCTGGTAGTCTACAGCAGTAACGACCGATAGGCAACCTGGGCATTGCAACAACTCGGTATAAAGCTGCTGCATTTGTTGGTACTGCGTGATAACATTATCCCATTTAAAACGGTCTGTTTGCTGTTTAAATTGAATTATTTTTTGCTCGGATACTTGATTGGCATAGGCATAAGCCGCTTTTAAAATGGCTTGTTGTTTGGTGTTCGAAGGTTTTTTTCGAAGTTTTTTAATGCTGAGGAAAACCGCTTTTTCGTAATTCCCCTTTTCAAATTGGTTTTTTGGTGAGGAACAAGCGTTCAGCAGGAACATACCCGCTAAGGTGAGGAAATATAAAGTGCGCATGGAGTAATTTCTATATATGGTATTAATTTACAAATATCTTACTACATTTAAACAAAAAACACACCCAATGGAAGCTTTAGATCACATCATGGAATCTTTGTTTTCTCCCTACCGAGAACGCGTACCCGATGTGGGCAAAATTGTTGAAGCCATGAAAACCAAAGGGATGATAGCTAAGGAAAGTGAGATAGAAAATGATCATGTAGCTTTTAGAACCTTGGGGGTTCCGCATTTGGGGTTGGCTTCATTTGAAAAGATATTTTTGCATTATGGCTACACAAAAATGGATCCGTATCATTTTACTAAGAAAAAATTGGACGCCTTTTGGTACGCACCACCTCACCCAAAATATCCCCGTATTTTTATTTCGGAATTACGGGTAAATGACCTGTCTGATGCCGCTCAAGCCATTATTAAAAAATTCACCAACCCGATCTCTTCTGATCCTGTGGATGCCTTAGATTTAAATGATGTAAGTCAAGTAGGAAATTTCTTTCATCAACCGCTCTGGAACTTGCCCAGCCTTGCCGAATACGAACGTCTAGCAGAGGAAAGCGAATACGCAGCCTGGGTAATTTACAATCGCTATTACTTAAACCATTATACCATAAGTGTGCACGAATTGGAGGAGTACAATACCCTTGAAAAGTTTAACACTTTTTTGGAAGGCATTGGGGTAAGGTTAAATACTGCTGGGGGAAAAATAAAAGTGAGTCCAGACGGCTTGCTCCGGCAATCCAGTTCTGTGGCAGAGATGCTTCCTGCAACTTTTTCTTGTGGGACTACGCAAGATATTCCAGGAAGTTATGTCGAGTTTGCAGAGCGTTTGCCCTTACCCGCATACCAACATTTACCCGCAAAAGAGTTGACCCGAAAGCATAGAAGGGAAGGTTTTGAAGCGGGGAATGCAGATAAAATTTTTGAAAGCACCTTTAGGGCGCAAACCCAAGGCGAGTAATTACTGCTCAGCTTCTTCTTTTTGGTTCCAAATTATGGGGGTTTTATTTTGTAAGATGACGGCTAAAGAATAGGCTGCCGTTCCGATTACCGCATTTAAATTTTCGAGATCCAAATTTTCAACTTCATCTTCTGCGCCGTGATAATGATCATAATTTTTAAAATCAAATGTGGCGAAGGTTTGTGCTGCAACCCCAAAGGTTTTAGCAAAGGGGTAATTGTCTGAACGTTTAAAAAGATTGTAGGCTTTTGCTTCGGGAAGAAATTGAACAAAATTTGGTGAGACAGCATTGAATACCTCTGCCATGTTTGAGTGCTCATAGCCTGTTAAGTAGACCTGATTTTCGCCCGTGGTCAAAACGGTTCCTAGCATTTCAAAATTCACTAAGTAATCGAGTTTTACATTTTCTTTTTTCATGCGCTCGGCTAAATGTTCTGCTCCTTTTAACCCTTTTTCTTCATCGGCAAACAAACTTATGACAATGTTTTGCTCCCAAGTGTGTTGTGCTAGAAAAGCACCAATTTGTAGTGCTGCCGTGCTACCTGAAGCATTGTCATTGGCTCCGTTATAAAGGGTGTCACCAACACTTCCCTTGATGCCGATATGATCTAGATGCGCCCCAATTAAAACCGTTTTTCGGTGAGGCAAAAAGGGACCGATATGTCCTACCACATTGTAAGACAATAAACTGTCTGTGACGAGACTGTCCTTATATTCTGGATAAAAAGGCTGGATATTATGCGCCTTGAAATAGTCAATGACATAAGCTGCGGCTTTATAATACCCGCCACTTTTGGTGTCTCTTCCTTTCATGTCATCACTGGCAAGGGTGCCTATGATTTCTTCCGTTTCGGATAGGGGAATTTGACGCCTTACACTTTGTTGATCGAAAGTAACGGTAGAGGAGCATCCGTAATGCCATAAGACTGCGAATACAATATAGGGGAGAAATGATTTTTTCATGGGATTTAATTTAATATTCTAATGTCGTCTTGTTGATAGCGCAATACATTCCACCCGTTTTGGTAAAAAGTTTCGCCTGTAATTTCAACGGGTACTGCTACAACGTCTGCGCGTAAAGACGCTGAGGGATTGTCTTGTTTATTTTGTAAGATGTAATAGTTGTTACGCCCATCTTTTTGAATTCGAAGAAGCGGGGGGATACCGCTTTCAATACAGCGAATAGCACAGCTTTTGTGCGCTTTTCCTTCTGCAGGGTTCATGAACCCAAACCAACATTTTGAAGAGATAATTTCGCCTTGCAGCACTTTGGTTTTTGGTCGTGTTTGCGTAACGGGATAACTGCTGTTTAAAATAACTTCTATAGCATTTTCGGCAGCACTCAATTCGATCATCTGTTTGCGATCTCCATAGAGTAATTTTCCTTTAATGCGTACTTTTCTTCCATTTAGAAACCCCCATTTGCTTTTGGTGGCTTGAATTGTATTTTGTATCCCATGCTTTTCTGGACCCACCAACAAAGCTTCAGGATCTAAGCTAGGATCATAGTACCCAAAGTCCAATTGAATCAAAGGCTCAGGATAGTCAAAATAAAAGCCCTCAAATGTTCGTTCGTATTCTTTTTCGTAAACATGAGCGGTAAAGGGTTTTTGCCAATAGACAATCCCATAGCTCATAAATGGAAGGCCGATAAAAACCCCTACGATTCCCAATCGAATAATCCATTGTTCTAGTGCAGGTAGGAATGTTATGGGTTTTGGCAAGAAATAGGCCATTAAGTAACTAGCTCCAACAAGGGCAGCCCCGCCGATCAACCCTGTCCAGTAAAAGGGATGCGTATCGTATTGCAATACCCCTAAAGCAATATGCAATAAGATAATTCCATAAACGACTTGGATGATGCGATGCAGGTATTTCTCTGCGCTCAGGTTTTGTTTTTTAACAAAGGCATACAAGCGAATACCGCCCACAGTCCACAACAAGAAAAGGCCTAAAAATCCTAGTACTTGAAATGGAAATTGGGTGACACTTCCATATTGGGTATTGGAAAGAAATAAACTCAACAATGCTGGTGTATTTCCACCGCCATGAAAATGAAATAAACTGGATAAACCATGTAAGGAAGCAAAAATTAAAAGAAGTGCTTCTGCGAACTTCCGAGTGGGGTGTAGGCTTTTAAAAACCGAAAAAATTTTGGTTAAAGGATCCAACAATACAACCCAATGCAAAAGACTAATGGCCAATAAAGAGCAACTTCTAATAAAAAGGGTCTCTGGGGGAGTAAAAGCTTGAAGTGAGCTTTGAAAGTAAACAAAGCTTCCGCCTAATATAAGAAGCCCCAAAAGCAATAATGAGGTAGGAAAAAAAGAAATGGCCTTCTCTGGATTTACCGCTGCTTTTTTTTGTGGCATATGTTTCTGTCTCTGGTTTCTTACACCACTAAATTAGCAAAATTAATAGGATCTTACTTCGCTAACTTTTCCCCTAGTTTTCCTGCAACATACCCGCTACTCCAAGCCGCTTGAAAATTGTAGCCGCCTGTGATGGCATCGATGTCCAAAACCTCTCCCGCAAAGTAGAGCCCCTTTGCTTTTTTGCTCTGCATGGTGTTCAGGTCAACATCGGAAAGCGATACGCCCCCGCAGGTGACAAACTCTTCTTTAAAGGTCGTTTTTCCATTTACCTTGTAGAGATCATTGGTAAGATATTCAATTAAGCGTCTGCTGTTTTTTAGTCCCAATTCGTTCCACCTTCGATCTTGTGGGACGCGGGTACGTTCCAGAAGATAATGCCATAAGCGATTGGGAAGTTCTAAGGGGTTGTGATTCATTATTTTTTTATGTGGATGTACGGAAACCGTTTTTTCAAAAAGGGAAAGGAGTTCCTTTGGGTTTTGATCCACCCATCCGATCTGCACATCAAAGCAGTAATTTTTTTCAGCTAAAATACGCGCTCCAAAGGCTGAGGCTTTTAATACTGCAGGACCACTCAATCCCCAATGGGTAACCAAAATAGGCCCTTCGGTTTTTATCTTGGTGCCTGCGATACTTACCTTGCCATTCGGTGCTACAACGCCCATTAATGCCGTAATATTTTCCTCAGGCATATTGAAGGTAAACAACGAGGGGACAGGAGGGATAATTTTATGTCCTTGTTGGGCGAGCCAATCGAAGCTGTTGCGTTTAGGATTTCCTCCCGTGGTTACAATTACATTGTCATAAACGCGCTCTTGGTTGGCCAAAACGATAATCCATTTTCCCTTTTCTTGTTTTAACGCTTTTACCCCCGTGGATAATTGTAGTGTTATCGCCTGTTTGTCTGCTGCAGCTGCTAAACAATCGATGATGGTTTGCGATTGGTCTGAAACGGGAAACATACGCCCGTCAGCTTCTGCTTTGATGGCCACTCCTCTTTCTTTAAACCAGTTTACCGTATCCTTTGGGTTGAATTGATAAAAGATAGACTTTAGTTTTCTTCCTCCTCTAGGATAGGCTTTTAAGAGTTCTGAAAGTTCATTGCAATTGTGGGTAACATTACAGCGTCCCCCTCCAGAAATCTTTACTTTTGAAAGGACCTTAGCTGTTTTTTCATACAGGGTTACCTCTGCATTTGGATGATGTTGTGCCACGGACAAGGCTGCAAAATAACCTGCAGCTCCCGCACCGATAATCGCTACTTTTTTACATTCTTTCATGCCATTCAAAGATAGGATTGTATTTTTAGCAGATGAAACATATTTTATTTCTTCTTGTCCTTTTTTCCTCAGCTGTATATGCTCAAGGAAAGTGGGAGAAGTCTACCTTAGTCATTCCCCCAAAGCAAATTGTTCAAATCGATTATCCTTATTTTAAGGGGTTTACGGTTAAGCTGTGGAATAAATCCAAATTTGATGTGGGGGTATCTGCCCGTCTGCATGCGACAGATTCGATCCAAAAAGGCTTTGGTTTAGCCAAGGGCGCCAATGCTACCTTGAGCGTTCCTTCGGATATGTATTTACAGTTAGAAAATCGTTTTTTAGCCCCACAAAAGGTAGAATACGTAGTGTACAAAACCCCGAAAGGGAAGAAAAAACCTGGGGAACTTACCCCACAACGTGGGTTTTATTTGGTCAATACCACCAATCAAAGCTTGCCTTTGCGTATACCCGGTATCATGAATCCCAATTTGTCTCCCCAATCTAAGAGCGGGGTAGATTTACCCCTTGGACAACAAATATTTTTAAAAATGCAAGGCAAAGATCTTTTAATATTTACTGTTACAGACACCATCCCTAAAGGCGCCAGGATAAATGTTGCTGATTTAATTGATCGTGCATTAAATCCTGAATAAAATTTATTGCATAAAAAAGCCCGCGTTTAGCGGGCTTTTTTAATCGAATTACTGAACAATTAGACAGAGACTAAATCTCCAGCTTTATTCTTTTGTGGCAAAGTCGAGTGCCCCATCAAATGCATATCGATTTGGTGCGCTGCTTCTCTTCCTTCAGAGATGGCCCAAACGATAAGCGACTGCCCTCTTCGCACGTCTCCTGCAGCGAAAATATTGGGCTTAGCCGTTTGATATTTGTTTTCTCCTTTGATGTTTCCTCTAGCATCATAGGTGAGGCCTAGTTGCTCTGGAACAGTCAATTCTGGTCCTGTAAATCCAAGGGCCAATAGGGCCAATTCACACGGCCATTCTTTTTCACTTCCTTCACGTTCTACCAATTGTGGGCGTTGTCCTGAATTTTTTTCCATTCTACTTCCACCGTTTTTAACGCTTTTAAGTTACCCTTCCCGTCGCCAATAAACTCTTTGGTCAAGATAGACCATTCACGGTGGCTTCCTTCTTCATGTGAAGAGGAGGTTTTTAGTTTAAAGGGCCAGTAGGGCCAAGGATTCTCATCCGTTCTCCCATCAGCAGGTTTGGGCATGATTTCAAAGTTGGTTACACTTTTCGCGCCGTGACGATTGGAAGTACCGATACAGTCAGATCCCGTATCTCCACCACCAATAACCACAACATTCTTGTCTGTGGCGAGGTACTTGGCTTCTCTTTCGTGTTGTCCATCAACGGCTTTATTGTTGTGGGGTAAAAAGTCCATCGCTTGAACCACGCCGTTAAGATCAGCTCCTGGGATAGGGAGTTCTCTTCTTACTGTAGCTCCCATACATAAGAGAACAGCGTCGTTTTCTGCCTCTAGTTGTTCGGCTGATATGTCTTTCCCAATTTCAGTATTTACGACAAAGTCAATCCCTTCTGCTTCGAGTATAGCCAAACGTCGATCAATAACATTTTTTTCCATCTTAAAGTCAGGAATGCCATAGCGTAACAATCCGCCTATTTTGTTGTCTCTTTCGTACACGGTTACTTTATGTCCAGCACGGTTCAATTGTTGTGCAGCAGCAAGTCCTGCAGGGCCAGAACCAACGACAGCGACCTTTTTACCCGTTCTTTGTACGGGTGGCTCAGCCTTTATCCATCCTTCAGAAAATCCACGTTCTACAATGTATTTTTCAATCATCTCGATGGATACCGGTGGGTTAACAATTCCTAAAACACAGGCTTCTTCGCAGGGCGCAGGGCACAGACGTCCGGTAAATTCTGGAAAGTTATTGGTCGAATGAAGGATGTGCAATGCTTTTTCCCATTCGTTTTTGTACACAGCGTCATTAAAGTCAGGAATTAGATTCCCTAATGGGCAGCCACTATGACAAAAAGGAACACCACAGTCCATGCATCGTCCACCTTGTTCTTGTAATACTTCTGTTTTGGGCGCTAGGGTAAACTCTTTATAGTTCTCAACACGCTCTTTAGGGTCAATCGCTTTTTCATTTACGCGATCGTATTCCATAAATCCTCTTAATTTTCCCATGGCTTTATGCTTTTAATTCGTTTTCTTTTTCTTTAGCCAACATCGCTAAAGCGTTTTTGTAATCGGTTGGCATTACTTTGATGAAGTTTTTAGAACTCTCTGGCCACTCGTCTAATATAGCAGTAGCTTTTTCGCTATTGGTATAATCTTTATGATTATTGAGTAAGCCATAAACCGTTTCTCTATCTTGGTCGGTAAGGTCTTCCAATTCTACCATTTCTAGGTTGAATTTTTTCTCGTCAAAAGTTCCATCAGGACTGTAGAGATAGGCAATACCCCCGCTCATACCTGCGGCAAAGTTTCTTCCGGTTTCCCCAAGAATAACGGCAATTCCTCCGGTCATGTATTCACATCCATGATCTCCAATGCCTTCTACAACGGCCGTTGCTCCAGAGTTTCGTACACAAAAACGTTCTCCTGCGATCCCGTTGATATAGGCTTCTCCTGAGGTTGCACCATAGAGGGCAACATTTCCAACGATTATGTTTTCGTCGGCTTTAAAGGTAGCCTCTTCGGGCACCTGTGCAATTAACTTGGCTCCAGATAAACCTTTACCAAAGTAATCATTACAAGTTCCTGCGACTTTCATAAAGAGCCCTTTGGCCGCAAAGGCACCAAAGCTTTGCCCAGCCGTTCCTGTAAACTTCAAGCTCAAGGTGTCTTCTGGTAATCCAGGCGCACCGTGCATCTTCGAGATTTCATTGGACAATATTGCACCCACGGTACGGTCGGTGTTGCGAATAGAAAATTCTAGATGTTGTTCTTCTTTTCTATAAATGGCCGGGTGTGCTGCTTCAATAATCTTAAAGTCGATTACTTTTTCCAGCCCGTGGTCTTGTTTTTCTGTGTTGTAAAGTTTGGTTTCTGGACTAACTTCTGGTTTGTACAAGATGTTTGATAGATCTATTCCTTGTGCTTTGAAGTGATCTACCGCTTTTTTCATATTGATTTTTTGCGATTGACCTACCATTTCGTTTACCGTACGGAAACCAAGTTGCGCCATAATTTGTCGCAATTCTTCTGCAACAAAATACATGAAGTTGATTACATGCTCGGGTTGTCCTTTGAAGTTTTTACGCAATTCAGGATCTTGGGTTGCGATACCCACAGGACACGTATTCAAGTGGCAAGCACGCATCATTATACATCCAGAGGCGACTAAGGGTGCTGTGGAGAATCCAAATTCTTCTGCCCCCAATAGACAGGCGATGGCGACATCTCTTCCCGTTTTCATTTGACCATCACATTCGAGTACTATACGGTTACGAAGGTCATTCATCACAAGGGTTTGCTGTGCTTCTGCAATACCCAATTCCCATGGAAGACCGGCATGCTTAAGTGAGGTTAGGGGAGATGCCCCAGTACCCCCGTCAAAACCGGAAACCAAAATAACGTCCGCTTTAGCTTTGGCAACTCCAGCAGCAATGGTACCCACTCCTACTTCAGAAACGAGTTTTACATTCACACGTGCCTCTCTGTTGGCATTTTTAAGGTCATAGATCAGCTGTGCTAAATCTTCGATCGAGTAGATATCATGGTGAGGTGGTGGGGAAATCAATCCAACATAAGGGGTGGAGTTTCTCACCGAAGCGATATAGGGATTTACCTTTGGACCAGGAAGTTGTCCACCTTCTCCAGGCTTGGCTCCTTGGGCCATTTTAATTTGGATTTCTTTTGCAGAACTCAGGTAGTGACTAGATACGCCAAATCGACCTGAGGCCACTTGTTTGATGGCGGAATTTCTCCAGTTTCCATTGTTGTCGGGTTGGAAGCGTTTTGGATCTTCTCCTCCCTCACCAGAGTTACTCTTACCGCCAATTCGGTTCATGGCGATCGCTAAGTTTTCGTGAGCTTCGGCTGAAATTGATCCCAAAGACATCGCACCCGTTTTAAAGCGTTTTACGATCTCTGTCCAAGGTTCTACTTCTTCGATAGGAATAGGATCATAACTGGCGAATTCAAATAAACCACGGATAGTCATTAATTTCTCCGTTTGCTCATTGATCATTTTTGAATATACATCATAGCTTTCCCAACTGTTTTGCTTTACTGCTTGTTGCAGTTTGGCGATGGTAGTAGGATTTAGCATATGCGCTTCTCCATTTCTTCTCCAGCGGTATTCACCACCAATTTCTAAATCCAACCCAGCCAATCCTTCTTTACTAAAGGCTTTTTTGTAGCGTCTAGAAATTTCTTTTTCTATCTCATATAGACCGATTCCCTCGATTCGAGTAGCGGTATCACAGAAATAAGCATCTACAAATTGTTCGCTTAATCCTAAGGCTTCAAAAATTTGTGCCCCACGGTAGGAGTGAAGGGTAGAAATTCCGATTTTATTCATCACTTTAATGATGCCTTTTGCTATAGCTTGATTAAAGTTTTCTATGGCTGTGGTGGCGTCAATACCGGTGATGCTTCCATTTTCTACTTGGGTTTCTATGATTTCATTGACCATATAAGGGTTGATGGCACTTGCGCCATACCCAAATAAACAAGAGAAATGGTGCGGCTCACGTGGCTCAGCAGATTCAATAACGATACCGAAATTGGAACGCTTTTTCAAACGTTTTAATGCATTGTGTGCATGTGCACAGGCCAAAAGAATTGGGATAGGAGCAAAGTAGTTGGATACCCCACGGTCCGACAAGATCACGATATTTGCCCCATTGTCTACCTCTCTTTCAATGCTTTTGATCATTTGTTCCAAGGCCGCTTCGAGTCCGTTTACTCCTTTGTGTACTTCGTAAAGGGTAGGAATCGCAATGGCTTTGAAATCTGGGTGATCCAAATGCTTTATTTTATCCAAGTCCTCATTAGAGATGACCGGATTTTGGATCATTAATTTTTTGGCGTGATTTTCATTGATCTCAAATATATTGAGGTCATTACCAATACTTAATGAAGTATCGGTTACAATCTCTTCACGAATTCCATCTAAGGGAGGGTTGGTTACCTGTGCAAAGAGTTGTTTAAAATAGTTGTAAAGTAGCTGAGGCTTGTCAGACAATACCGCCAAGGGGGTGTCAGTACCCATTGAACCTATGGCTTCTTTTCCTTGGATGCTCATCGGGAGGATGAGTGTTTTAAGGTCTTCTTGGGTATAGCCAAACACACGTAAACGCGTTTCAAAATCTTCAGACTCAACAGGCAGGTGGTTACCCGTGTAGGGCACATCTTTTAGGGGCAACAAGTTTTTGTCCAACCATTCTTGGTAAGGACGTGCACTCACTACTTGATTCTTTATTTCTTCGTCTTCCACAATACGTCCCTCGTCCATGTTAACCAAGAACATTCTTCCGGGTTCAAGACGTCCGTGTTTTTCAACGTTTTCTGGCGCAATATCTAAAACCCCTGCCTCAGATGACATGACTACATAGCCGTCCTTTGTTACGGTGTAGCGAGATGGGCGTAGTCCATTTCTGTCCAATAGAGCCCCGATATATTTTCCGTCGGTAAACGGAATAGAAGCAGGACCATCCCAAGGTTCCATTATACAAGCATTGTATTGGTAGAATGCTTTTTTGGCAGGATCCATAGACTTGTGTTTTTCCCAAGCCTCAGGCACCATCATCATCATTACCTCTGGGAGTGAACGTCCAGTGGCCAATAGAAGTTCTACGGCCATATCCATAGAGGAAGAGTCAGATTTTCCTTTTAGAATAACAGGGAGTATTTTTTTTATGTCTTCGCCAAACAAATCACTTTGAAACAATTCTTCTCGGGCTTGCATTCTACTGTAATTTCCGCGGAAGGTGTTGATTTCTCCATTGTGACACATGTAGCGGAAAGGTTGCGCCAAGTCCCAAGTCGGGAAAGTGTTGGTCGAAAAACGTTGGTGTACCAATGCCAATCGGGTTACAACAGAAGGATCAGATAGATCCGTGTAATAAGGTTCTATGTCCTCAGGAACCAATAGCCCTTTGTAGATAAGGGTATGGGTAGAAAGGGAAGGGAAATAGAAGTATTTGCTTTCAGATAACTTGGATTCTATAACTCGATGCTCCGCAATTTTACGGGCAATAAAGAGTTTTACGTTAAACTCGTGATCTGTGATTTCTTTTTCTCCTTTTCCTATAAAAACTTGTGCAATGTAAGGCTCTGTTTGTCCCGCAATACGACCGACAACAGCTTTGTTCACAGGAACCTTTCTCCACCCGAGAAGGGCAAGACCTTGTTTTTTTACTTCTTCTTCAAAGACGTTGACGCAAAACTGACGTTGGTTTTCTTTTTGGGGCAAAAAAGTCATCCCAACGGCATATTGATGAAGTTCAGGAAGTTCAAACGATACATTTTTGACTAAAAAATCATGTGGAATTTCGATCAAGATACCCGCACCATCCCCAGTTTTTCCGTCTGCACTTACTGCGCCCCGGTGTTCTAGCTTTACTAAGATGTCTAAAGCCTTCCCAATAATATCATTGGTTTTCTTGCCTTGTAGGCTACAGATAAATCCTGCACCGCAGTTATCGTGTTCAAAATCAGGGGAATAGAGTCCTTGTTTTTCAGGTAACATAATCACGTTCTTTTTTTAGGAAAGACAAAAATATACTAAAAGAGGGCTAAATAACCCCCATATCACTCCAAAATTTTAAGTTTTTGTAGCCTTTCGATTTCTTAAAGGCTTTTATTTTAAATTTCATAAATTTTTCTTTTGATCCTTGCGATAAGTGTAATTTTATAGCAAAATTTTAGCAAAAACAGTGCAATGTCTTCAAAAATCTACCACGTATTGGGCATAATGTCAGGCACTTCCCTCGATGGGATAGATGTTGTTCGGGTAAGGTTTGACTTTTCTGATGCATGGAATTTTAAGATTCTTGAAGCCAAGACCCATCCTTATCCTGAAGAATGGCACATGCGTCTTACCCATGTAATGGAGTTGAGTCAAGACCAGGTTGATGTACTTGATCAAGATTACACTCAATACTTAGGGCAACTCCTAAAACCGTATGTAAGTTCTTCTTTGTATCCGCCTCTGGATTTTGTCAGTTCCCATGGGCATACGGTATTTCATCAACCTCATAAGGGTATAACCCTGCAAATTGGAAATTTACCTCAACTGGCGAAAATACTTCAATGCAAAGTAATCTGCGATTTTCGTGTTGCCGATGTTGCTTTAGGCGGTCAAGGAGCTCCGTTGGTCCCAGGAGGAGAAGTACAGCTGTTTTCGTCTTATGCTGCATGCCTAAATTTAGGCGGCTTTGCCAATGTGACTATATTAAACCAAAACCCCATAAAAGCATATGATTTGTGTGGTGTCAATATTGTGTTGAATCATTGGGCGAATAAGCTTGGGCTTGCCTATGATGCAGGAGGTCAGCTGGCGCGTAAAGGAAAGCCTTTGCCTCAATTGAAAGATGAACTGGACAGGCTTCCCTTTTATCACCAAGCTCCCCCTAAATCCCTGGGTAAAGAGTGGGTGCTCAATGAAGTTTTACCACTGATGGAGCGTTATGTCTCAGAAGGCATTCCGAACCTTTTGCATACCTATGTTCTCCATATTGCAGAAGTAATTGCTGCTCACTTACCTAAAAATGAAAATACCTTGGTCACAGGTGGAGGGGCTTATCATGATTTTTTGATTGCCTCCATCAACCAAAAGTTGGCGAACCCCCTTGTACTTCCCTCCAAAACATTGATAGAATTTAAAGAAGCCTTAATTTTTGCTTTCTTGGGCGTACTTCGCCATCTGGGAGAAAGCAATTGCCTAGCGAGTGTTACGGGGGCGTCAAAAGATCATTCCAGTGGGAAGATTTTTGAATTTTAGGATGCATATTAGCTAAGAATTTATATTTTCGTTTTTCAGAAATCAACACCCTTTGGGGGAATTCAAGTTAAAATCATGGAAATTGTATTAATCTCAATATTTGTATTAGGCTATTTGGCCATCACTTTAGAACACACTTTAAAAGTGGATAAGCTCATTCCGGCTTTGGCTATGATGGCTTTGTTATGGGCAATAATAGCCTTGTGGCATATGCCTGTTTTTGAAGTAGACACTGCACTTAAACAGTTAGTTCCTACCCATATAGAAGAAATTCTTTTGCATCATTTAGGAAAAACAGCAGAGATTATTATTTTCCTTCTTGGCGCCATGACAATCGTTGAAATCATTGATTACTTCAACGGCTTTGCAACGATCAAGTCATTCATCAAAACGAAATCCAAAAAATCATTGTTGTGGATTTTTGCCGTTTTGGCCTTTATTTTATCGGCAATAATTGACAACCTTACGGCAACGATTGTATTGATTACCATATTACAAAAAGTTGTCTCTGATCGGGATACCCGTTTGTGGTTTGCTGGGCTAATTATTGTTGCGGCTAACGCAGGAGGAGCATGGTCTCCTATTGGTGATGTAACGACCACTATGTTGTGGATCGGGAATAAAGTAACGACGGTAAAACTGATTACTTATCTTTTGATTCCATCGATCGTATGTGTGGTCGTTCCTGTTTTTATCGCTTCCCTCTTACCCGCATTTAAAGGAGATATTCCTGAAGTGGAAACAACGGAAGAAGAAGCAACCCATAAGCATGGAGGAACGATGTTGTTCTTAGGTTTGGGTGCTATTGTTTTTGTTCCGGTATTCAAAACGGTAACGCATTTGCCTCCTTATGTAGGGATGATGTTTTCTTTAGCCTTAGTGGCTACTTTTGCAGAAATCTATTCTGCCGCAAAAATCAATATCACATCCATTGATGCCGATAGTGAAGCTGCAGCCCACCACAGTCCGGTGCATAAATCTTTATCAAAGATTGAACTTCCCAGTATTCTTTTCTTTTTGGGTATCCTATTGGCGGTTGCCGCATTAGAATCTCTGCGGTATTTATTTGAATTTGCAGAGGGGCTCAATACTGCCATCCCCAATACAGACATTGTTGTAATCCTTCTAGGGATAGGTTCCGCCGTAATCGATAATGTCCCTTTGGTAGCTGCTTCTATGGGTATGTTTTCTCAATTGACAGATGATCCTTTATGGCATTTTATTGCCTTTTCAGCAGGAACGGGAGGAAGTA
>WTJB01000250.1:0-2628 GCA_011526335.1 Candidatus Arcticimaribacter sp. | reverse complement strand
ACAGATGATCCTTTATGGCATTTTATTGCCTTTTCAGCAGGAACGGGAGGAAGTATGCTCATCATTGGTTCTGCTGCTGGTGTTGTAGCCATGGGAATGGAAAAGATCGACTTCTTTTGGTACCTTAAGAAAATATCTTGGTTGGCTTTCCTAGGCTTTATTTCCGGCTCTTTGGTATTTATGCTTTTACGTGCTTATATCGCATAGCGACATACTTATTTTTGTTTAATTTCGTTCTAGTAAAAAATGGTTTTATATGTTCGAAATTATATTTCTCTATGGAGTACAAGAAACTCCTGCTTTACAAGCCAAGAAGACCTTATCTCTCATTGAGTTAATTCAGAATGGTGGTTTGGGGGGTCAACTCATCATTGCCTTACTATTCTTGCTCATGATTGTAGCCTTATACATCTATTTTGAGCGTTGGTTTGCCATCCGTGCAGCCTCAAAAATCGATAAGGGATTTATGGATCAGATCAAGCACTATGTTTCGCAAGGAAAGATGGAAGCTGCGCAAGCCCTTTGCATCAAAGAAGATGTTCCTGTAGCGCGTCTGATCGCCAAAGGCATTACCCGAATAGGGAAACCCCTGGAAGACATTAATACCACTATTGAAAATGCCGGGAGGCTTGAAATCTACAAACTTGAAAAGAATGTCAGTGTGTTGGCCACTATAGCTGGAGCAGCGCCTATGATTGGTTTTTTGGGAACCGTGATCGGAATGATCCTCTCCATTTTTGAAATTTCTAATGCGGGGGGTAACATTGACATGAAACTCTTGTCTGATGGGTTGTATACGGCTATGACCACCACAGTAGCAGGACTTATTGTTGGAATTTTAGGGTATATAACCTATAACCATTTGGTGGTAAAAACCAGTAAAGTTGTTTACCAAATGGAAGCCACTTCCTTTGCTTTTCTAGACTTATTGAATGAACCCGCTGCCTAATGAATTTAAAAGGACGCAATAAAATATCACCCGAATTTAACATGTCCTCAATGACGGACATTGTCTTTTTGTTGTTGATTTTTTTTATGATCGCATCTACTTTAGCCAAGCAACTGGATACGATAGATGTAAAGTTACCTCAGGCCAAAGGGAAAACCGAAAACCGAACTGCGGTTGCTGTTACAATCAATAAGAACAATCGGTTTTTTATTGATGGCAATGCTGTGGCTAAAAGCAATGTAAAAAACAGTTTGCTGAGCCAACTGAAAAAGGAAAATAAACGCGTAATTATTTTACGTGCTGAGAAATCTGTAGATATAGAACAGGTTGTTTACGTGATGGATATTGCCAATCAAAATTCGATAAAAGTCGTCTTAGCGGTAGATGCTCAATAGAAAAAAATGAAATTCTTTAACACCCCACACGAACGAAAATCAGCTGTACTGACCAGTATTATTGTGCTGTTGTTACTGCTGTTCTTTTCCTGGGTGGGTCTGTCCTACTTTGATCCTCCTATACGTTATGGGATGGAGGTCAATTTTGGGAGTTCGTCTGTAGGAAGTGGGAAAGTACAACCCAAAGTTAAGGTCACGCCTCCACCAAAAGCACAACTAAACACTTCTTCTCCGATAAGTAAAACCTCGCCAAAAACAGCTACCCCTAAAGTACTTACACAAGAGGACTCTGACGTACCCGTTGTGAAAAAAAAGAAAGAAGTAAAAAAGAAAACCCCTGAAACCAAGAAAGACCTTCCTGCGAAAAAGCCAGCTGAAACCCCAAAAAAAATAAAGCCAGAACCTCCAAAGCCTAAGGTAGATGCATCAACAAAAAATGTGCTGTCTAACCTGCTCAAAGCAAAACCCCAATCTACTCCCACAACCCAAGGCGAGGGCGACGACCGAGAAGCTGGGGATAAAGGCAAGCAGGAGGGAAATCCCTACGCCAGTAGCTATTATGGCGCTGCAGGTTTGGGCGGTAAAGGCTCAGGGTATGGGCTGAACGGCCGTAACTTGCAAGCCAATGGATCGGTTACGCAAGAATGTAACCAAGAAGGTGTTGTGGTGGTCCGTATAGTTGTCAATCGAGAAGGTCAGGTAATTGATGCCAACCCCGGAGTAAAGGGGAGTACCAATGTACATCCATGTTTACTAGAGCCGGCAAGAAAGACTGCTTTTCTTCATCGTTGGTCGCCCGACACAAATGCACCATCAAAGCAGGTAGGATTTGTTGTTATCAACTTCAAATTGGGAGAATAAAATGAATGATTATACTTCTGTAACCCAATGGATGTTTCAGCGGTTTCCGATGTATCAAAATAAAGGGGAAAAAGCCTATAAGCCTGGTCTGAAAAAAATGGAAGAGGTTTTAATGCATTTAAATTCTCCTCAGCGACAGTTTCCTACACTCCATATAGCAGGCACCAACGGAAAAGGGTCAACGGCACATGCCATTGCTGCTGTATTACAAACAGCGGGCTATAGGGTAGGTTTATACACTTCTCCGCATTTAAAAGACTTTTCAGAACGCATAAAAGTAAATGGACAAGCGATACCCCAAGAAAGCGTGATCGGGTTTATCCATCAGAATAAAACGTATTTCGAATCAGAAACGCTTTCATTTTTTGAGATGACGGTGGCTTTGGCTTTTGATTATTTTGCTCAACAAAAGGTAGATATCGG
>WTJB01000029.1 GCA_011526335.1 Candidatus Arcticimaribacter sp. | reverse complement strand
ACACGTAAGAAATAAGCAACATCTTTCCATGAACCGCCACGTACTACCTTACGGCTTTCTTCATTTAAAGACATGTTGGGGTTCAGAGAAGAAACATATTCATATGCCCCGGCATCGTAAGAAGACTCTGTCCACTCAGCAACATTCCCTGCCATATTGTACAAGTTAAAGTCATTGGGCAAGTAAGATTTCGCTTCTACCGTATACATGGCCTGGTCAGCAGAGTAATCTCCTCTTAGGGGTTTAAAGTTTGCCAAGAAACACCCTCGATCATTCAAAAGATAAGGCGATCCCCAAGGATAAGTCCCCGAAGGAATTCCTCCACGCGCAGCGTATTCCCACTCCGCTTCCGTAGGTAATCGGAAGTTATTCACTAAAGGTTTCCCTTTTTGCTTTTGATAAGAATTCTTGTAATGTGTTCTCCAATTACAAAACGCAACGGCTTGGCTCCAAGATATTCCCACTACAGGATAATCTTGATACGCTGGATGAGAGAAGTAATCGTTGTGCATAGGCTCGTTATACGAGTAGTTAAAGTCTCTAATCCACACGGTAGTGTCTGGATAAATTGGCTGAGGAACTTCGTAAATAAAAGGTAAACGATCGCGTTCAGTCGGGTTGATTTTTCGATTCATCGCGGCAGCTTCTGCATCAAACCATTTGTATCGGTAAATCAATTTATTGACATCCAATTTCATTTCCCCGTTGTACCATACTTCTGGGGGGAGGTACAAGCTGTCCATTACTTCTACGTAGTCAGCATCGGAATAACGGTTAGGATCCCATTCAACATCTTCATCCCAATTTAGCGGGCGACCTAACAAAGGTTCTCCTGTTTCTGGGTTGAGGTAATTCTCACGCATGTATTTCTGAAATTCAGAAATTTTCGAGGTATCTGCATCTTTAAAGGCATATGCTGCCACACCGTCTTTTCCACCATCTTCTCCTAAATCGAGCTCTTCTGCCTTACGAGCTAGTAAGTTTAAAGCGATAGAATCGCGTACCCAATAGACAAATTGCTTGTATTCGCTATTGGTTATTTCGGTTTCGTCCATATAAAAAGAACGAACCGTTACGGTTTTGGCTGGCGCATTTTTTAGTTGAGCTATATCGTCATCCGCTTTACCCATAATGAAGGCACCCCCTTCCACAAGGGTCATGCCGTAGGGCTTTTCCGGGAACCATTTTTTTTGCTTCACCCCGATCAACTCACCCCTACGATTACTACAGGCAGCTAAGAGCAAGCTTAAGGTTAATAAAACAAATATTTTTTTCATAAAAAGATCAACTCTTTTTTGGGGCGTCAATTATTTTATATTCTAATTTACAAATTTAAACCAATAATTGTGTAGACCCAATTATTAGCCCCTTTTCGTTGCTTTCCACCAACGATCCGGTAAAATATCGTTACAAGCATTCAAATAATCTTGATGCGTGCAAGATAATAACGTGCTAGATTTCGATTTATTATCTAAATAGTTTTCATTTGTTAATTCTATCCACCACCGTTCGCTTTTATTTGACTTAAAAAATACCAGCTCACGATCTGACATAGGCACGGTATATCGTTTAAATCCTTGACTTACAGGGACAGGATGTTCATCATATCTACAATGATACCCTTCGTTAAAATACCAAAAAATTTGTGCTAAAAGTTTATGAAAAACAGCACTATTGGGAAGATCAAATAAGCCTAAAGTATTTACTTTATCGCTAATTCCCGCATATCGCGCCAATGCACAAACCGTTCTGCTGTCAATTCCGTTAGGCATTCCCAAGTGATAGGTACCATCGGCTAGACCACTCAGGCATTTCATGTCAAAACTAACAATATTTGCTTCTCTAAAGTAAGGTTCGGTCTGTTCTACCTCATCCAATACTTGCCCTAAACGCATGGCCTCAAAAAACAATTTATCCATGAGGTCCAGTTCCTCTTGAGCGATCAGATAGGTCTGATACCCTATATTGGTATAGTTTTGTAAGCGTGTGGGGTCTTCCATGATGATCTTACTCATATAGGATCGCCCAGAAATGAGATCTTCTTCTTGCGAAAAGTCAAATCGGTTATCTACCGAAACGATATTTACCCATTGATTAGTACCTTCAAAAGACTGATATAAAGCGACTGTCAAATCTTGACTGCCCCCGATAACGACAGGAATAATATTGATTTGACGCAAATACGCACATATTTCTTTTAGCGCATAGTAGGTGTCCTCTGGAGTATCGCCAGAAGGTAAATTCCCTAAATCAGCAATCTCATGAGACCAATTTCCTGGATAGAGCTGATAGAGTTCTTTCCTAAAGGCGGTAATTTCATATTTAGAGACCGGATAATGCGCATTGCGACTTTCTTCTACCCCAAAAAATGCGATCTGCACATCTTTCAATTCTGGAAAACCCATAGTTTGGGTATGGATTTTTAGTCGATTTCCTAAAACTTGTTGTGGATGAACAGCAATAATGCTGACCACTTTATCTTCTACAGGTTCTAGAAATTCTAAGCTCATTATTTTTTGGCTTTACGTTTTGTGGCCTTCTTTTTTGCAGGCTTTTTTGCTGCTAAGCGTTTTTGGGCCTCCGCCAAAGTTATTTTAGTGGGGTCTATATCTTTAGAAAGCTCAACTTTGATTTTTCCTTGAATGATATTGGAACGCCCCCAACGCGCCTTTTCTATACGTATCCCTTCCTCTTCCCAATGTTGAACAAGCTTATCTTTTTCTTTTTGAATTTTTTCTTCAATAAGGGTTACGATATCTTGTTCAGACAGATTATCAAAGTCATATTTTTTATTGACATTTATAAACATCCCACTCCATTTTATAAAGGGTCCAAATCTACCTGTTCCCTTGGTCACAGGAAGCTGGTTGTAAGTATATATAGGAGCATCTGCCTTTTTCTTGGCTTCTATAAGGGCAATGGCTTCCTCCCGATCTAGGTCCATAGGACTGGCCCCTTTTGGCAAGGAAACAAAGCTAGAACCAAACTTCACGTAAGGCCCATAACGTCCGTTGTTTACGGTGATGATCTCACCCTCATACTCGCCCAAGTCTTTGGGTAGTTTAAACAACTCCAGTGCTTCTTCAAAAGTAATGGTGTCTAGTTGTTGCTCTGGGGCCAAGCTAGCGAAGACCGGCTTTTCGTCATCTTCGGCGTTACCAATCTGAGCAATAGGGCCAAATTTTCCTAGACGTACCTTGACTACTCTACCCGAATCAGGGTGTTCCCCTAAAACTCTTTCTCCAGATTCACGCTCGGCATGGGTATTTACATGGTCAACCGTTTCATGGAAGTCTCCGTAAAACCCTTTAATCATTTTGGTCCAATCTTCTTGTCCCTCGGCAATGGCATCAAAATTTTCTTCGACTTGTGCGGTAAAGCTGTAGTCTAGAATGTTTTTAAAATTGGTCACTAAGAAATCGTTTACAATCATTCCAATATCGGTAGGAACTAGCTTGCCTTTGTCAGAGCCAATCATCTCGGTGAGTTCAGATTCTTTTATTTCTTGCCCAGAAAGCGTCCATTGCTTGTATTGTCTTGGCGTTCCTTCTATGGTCCCTTTTGCGACATAGCCTCTGTTTTGAACCGTAGAAATGGTAGGGGCATAGGTAGAAGGACGACCAATTCCCAATTCTTCTAATTTCTTTACCAAAGAGGCTTCGGTATAGCGGTAAGGGGGTCGGGTAAAACGTTGGGTAGAAGTTAAGCTTTTTAGATTGAGCTGTTCTCCTTTTTCTACAGGGGGCAATATTCCTTCTGCCTCCTCCTCATCTTCATCTACCCCTTCGAGGTAAACTTTAAGAAAACCATCGAACTTCAACACCTCTCCTTTAGCCGTAAATACTTGATCGTGATTGTCGGCTTCTATTTTTAATTGAGTACGTTCCAATTGAGCATCACTCATTTGAGAGGCAATGGTTCGCTTCCAAATCAAATCATACAAACGCATTTGATCGTATTCTGCACTGATGGTACTGCGGGTAACATCTGTCGGGCGGATGGCTTCGTGCGCCTCTTGTGCGCCTTTATTTTTACTTTTAAAATTCCGCGCTTGGGCATATTCCTCCCCGTAATTTTCACTGATAGATCGCAGCGCTGCTGACTGAGCTTCCTTGGACAAGTTTACACTATCGGTTCTCATGTAGGTAATCAAACCGGATTCGTATAAACGCTGTGCAACCGTCATGGTTTTACTCACCGAAAAGTACAACTTCCTTGCGGCCTCTTGTTGTAATGTAGAGGTAGTAAAAGGAGCCGTTGGACTCTTTTTTGCGGGTTTAGTTTCTTTGGAAGCAACGGTATAGACCGATGTTTTATTTTTTTCTAAAAACTGACCTACTGCTTCTTCTTGATCAAAGTTAACGTTTAATTGTCCTTTTATGATCTTGTTCCCTCCCGTCAAAAAATCGGCCTGGGTTCTAAAACTTGCTTTGGGAAGAAAGGCTTTAATTTCTCTTTCTCTCTCGACAATCAACCGCACAGAAACAGATTGTACCCTCCCGGCAGAAAGTCCTCCTTTAACTTTTTTCCATAAAACAGGAGAAAGTTCATACCCCACAAGACGGTCCAAAACCCTACGCGCTTGTTGTGCATTAACCAAATTGTAATCGATTTGGCGTGGATTCTCTATGGCTTTTAGAAT
>WTJB01000340.1 GCA_011526335.1 Candidatus Arcticimaribacter sp. | reverse complement strand
ATTACCCCGCCTACTGCACTGATGAAAAGACCATTGTACAAGAAGATGCGCTGAATGCCTAAAGGGGGAACACCCATAGCATAAAGCACATTTAATTGTGGTTTTTTATCCAAAAACATCATGATCAAAGCCCCAATAACATTAAAAAAGGCAATGATCATAACCAGGGTAAAAATAAGATAGACCGCTGCGTTTTCTGTGTTGAGCATCTTGTATAAAGCCGCATTGAGTTCGTTTTTTGACTTTAAGATGAGGTCTTGTTTTAAAAGGGCCTGAGCTTTTTTATGGAACTCTTCAGGCCGAAAAGAGGAAGCGACTTTCATTTCCAAGTAACTGCACTCCGTGGCTTTTCTTTGCAGAAGTTTTTGCGCAAAAGAGAGGTTGGAAAAAAGGTATTTTTTATCCAGGTTTTCTGCGGCTAGAAAAATACCCGAAACAAGGGCATCTTGCTGTACAAAGGGGGCCTCTCCTAGAAGGCTTGTTTTTTTTCTTCGAGGGGCAGAAAGGGTTAAAAAAGAAGAATAGTCATACACCCCAACACTGAGATTTGATGCAATTCCCCCACCGAGAACAAGCTCGTCAAAATCAGCGTTAAACCATTGTCCCGAAACCAAGGAGGACTGAATAGCAAAAGTATCGGTGTAATTTTTATCGACCCCTTTTAGAAAGGCGACCTGACTTTTTTCTTTAAAATTTAAAAACACTTTTTCTTCTAAAACAGGATACAGCCCCAGCACCCCTTCCTCTTTTCTGAGTTGTTGCAAAGCAAGGGAGTCAAGGTGTAGAATTTTTCCCGTGGTGGTTTCTACACGATAATCAGGATCAAAAGCGGAGGTGAAGGAAAGCCCAAAAGATTTTAGCCCACTAAACGCGCTAAGCACCACAAATAAAGCCGCTGTAGCCACCACCACCACCGTGAGTGCAATGGCATTGATGACATTGATCAGGTTTTGTTTGCTCTTGGAAAAGAAGTAACGCTTGGCAATGATAAAGGGGACATTCACGCTTACTTCTTTTTTCTTTTTTCAAGGGAGTCCCGATCAATAATAGGATTGTCTTCTCCTTTTAAAGCCCGGTCAATGTTTTCGATATAATCCAGAGAGTCGTCTAAATAAAAGACCAATTCGGGGACTTTTCGCAATTGGTTTTTAAGCAACTTTGCCAAGTCGTGTTTTACTTGAAAAGCGTTATCGGTAAGATTTGTGATGATGTCTTCTGCCTGTTTTTGCGGGAAGACGCTCAAGTATATTTTAGCGATGGAAAGATCTACCGTAACATTTACTTTAGTTACCGATAGAATCAGGTTACTGACCCCTTCTTGACGGACGGCTCCTTGCAAGAGTTGTGCAATTTCTAACTGTAATAAGGCGGCAATTTTTTTTTGTCTAGGACTCTCCATAGCATGATTTATCTTCCAAAATTAAGCATATTTGTACGAAACGAATCAAAGAAGTGTTGGATATGAAGCAAAGGCAATCCTGTATATGGAGGGTACTCATAATCTGTTTAGGCCTATCTCACGGAATTTACGCACAACAAGATGAGCGAGAAATCGCGGTATTGATTTTTAAAAAAACCAATGCACTAAGGACAGCAAAAGGGCTAGAGCCCTTTAAGGCCTTGGATAGTTTGGACTATACAGCCCAGTACCACAGTGACAATATGGTAAAGAAAAATTTTTATGCCCATGTAGACCCTGAGGGGCTAACACCCGTAACACGCGCTGAAAAACTAGGCGTTTTGGCTTGGCGAACAGAAGGCAATCGGCGGATAGGAATAGGCGAAAACATTGCCCAGGTTCCCTGGTTTTCGAATGTAAACGGTTGTGGTGACACTCAATCTGCTGAAGCCTTTGCCGACTGTATGGTAAACGGTTGGAAAAACAGCCCTCCGCATTATAAAAACATCATGAGCGATTACGAATTTCTAGGGGTAGGCATTGCTTTTGATGAAAAAGGAATGGGGTACGGCACTCAAAATTTTAGGTAGAGACGCGCTCCCATTTGTATTCTCCGTTGAGACGAAAAGATCCAATGTGTTTTTTGTTCCAAGAAGCGGGAGTAATCAAGGAAAGAAAATCTCCTTCTTTTCCTTCGTATAAATGATACGTTTCTCCGACAATAGGCTCAAATTTAAATTTAGCCGAGTAGACGCGTTGGGTATCTGCAGCGAGATCTACAAAAGATTTTATTCTGCTTTTAAGATCATCCAGTTCTGCTTGAAATTGTTTAGATACTTTATCTACGCCCTTTTTCTTAAAGGCATCTACATTTGGAATATGAATGATGGGGCTACTGTTGCTCGTGCCGTAAGGAAGTAATTTGGCGATGTACTCCTCCTTTTCTTCATCCCAAGCGACACCATCTGGTTTTTTGGACGTTTTCATTTTCAAGCTTTTATGCAAACATAAGGGGGATATTTTTGAAAACCAATGATATTTTTGTCAAAGACATTTAATTCTATGTCCTTAAGCCACACAAAAGCGGTAAGAATTTATCATCCAAAAGTTAATTGATTTAAATTGCTGGATTGTTGTATGAAAAAGCTAATCTTCCTGTTCCTTTTTACCCTTTTGTCGTGTTCTGGCGAATCAGAGACGGTATTGTTTCGTTTAACGGTTAATGTAAATCCACCCGGTCGAGGGAGTGTAAATCCGTCATCAGGAGATTTTGAAGCCGGCAGCTCCGTTACGCTAAACGTTACTCCTGTCATAGGTTATCAATTCGACTCATGGAGTGGGAGTGCATCAGGGATTGATACGCCATTGACCATTACGATGGATGGCAACAAAAACATCACAGCTAATTTTGTCATTGCGGATACAGATGGCGACGGCGTAAATAATACCCTAGACCAATGTCCCAACACCCCTTTGGGAATATCAGTAAATGCTCAAGGCTGTGCAAGCTCACAAACAGACATTGATGGTGATGGTGTCTTGAATAGTGTTGACCAAGACAATACGACCAGAATTGGGGTGCCTGTTGATGAAAATGGGGTAATGCTGAATCCTATTTATTTGGCTGAAAATGGAGTGACCATAAAGAGTCATGCATGGGGTATTGTAGGCGATGTTGGTGAGATCAATGGTGTAGCATATACCATAGGGGATAGAAGCTATATCACCAATTGGTTAAACCAGGGTAGGAACTTAAATCAATTATGCACCTCCCTGATTACAGACATGCGTAGTTTGTTTGGAGGGAGTGATGCGGGAAAGAACCAATTCAATGAAGATATCGCCAATTGGGATGTATCCCGTGTTACTCAGATGGCTGAAATGTTTGCTAATACAGAATTCAACGGCGATATTTCGAATTGGGATGTGTCTAATGTAACCGACATGAGCGCTATGTTTGCCAGCGCTAGTTTTAATGGAGATATAGGAAGTTGGGATGTTTCTAACGTTACTAATATGGCGGAGATGTTTAAATTTTCAAGCTTCAATCAAGACATCGGCAATTGGGATGTCTCTAATGTAACGGATATGAGCGCTATGTTTAGAGGCAGCTTTGAGACTGATTTTGTTCATCCGTTTAATCAAAATATTAGCCACTGGAATGTTTCGAATGTTACCAATATGGCACGGATGTTTCAGTGGAGTGATTTTAATCAAGACATCGGCAATTGGGACGTCTCCAATGTAACGGACATGAGTTCTATGTTTCGAGGCAGCTTTGAGGCCGGTTTTGTTCACCCCTTTAATCAGGACATACGCTATTGGAACGTTTCCAATGTCACCAATATGGCACGGATGTTTATGCAGTCAAACTTTAACAAAGACTTAAGCAGCTGGAATGTGAGTAATGTGACCGATTGTGAGTATGTTTTCTTTAGGGCAAATAACTGGACGCTTCCTAAACCAAACTTTACCCAATGCATCCCCTAGAATAAGTTCTACTATAACCCACCTAATGAAAGTGGAAACCGAGAAATTAAAAAAGGGAAAAGTTACTTTTCCTCTTTATTTTCCATCTACCCACCCCCCGATCTGAAGGTAAGATTTCTAGCTCTGCTTCAGCATCAAAATTTTGATGGATATGGACGGGTAATTCTTCGAAAATTTGTGCGCAAAAGAACCCTAAAGACTCCCCATATTCAAATCTAAAGTTTGCCCCTCCATTCCCCGTTGTTTGAAAGTCTCTAATGTAGACCAAGTCATCACCGATTAAATAATCGTTCCCACTCTGCGTATAAGGGTATCGGCCATAATAGTAATTGGTTTCATCCCCAAGGGTTGTTTCGAACCGAACGATTGCATTGTTTTCGTCAACAAACTGAACAAAGTCTACCGTACATTCAAAGAAATCTTCATCAACGCCTTCATCGCTTTTACTACAATAGATAAAAAGCGAAACGAGCAAAAAGGAGAGTATTTTTTTCATATCAAAGTTTGTCAAAGATAAATAGAATGCATCAATAATGGATCATTTATAAAAGTGCCTGCCGTTTATCGTATTGTTTGTTTTTACCCTCCATAGAGCAAAAATAAGCGGAATGGACAGATTTTAGCTACTGTGATTATTATTGCCAAATGGTGTTGAAAATTTATATAGATATAGTATTTTTGTACTTTAAAGCCAAGCGTTTTAAATAAGGTCCTATAGCTCAGTTGGTTAGAGTAGCTGACTCATAATCAGTTGGTCCCTG
>WTJB01000077.1 GCA_011526335.1 Candidatus Arcticimaribacter sp. | reverse complement strand
GTATGAAAAAGACATTATTTCGCAACGCGAATATCAGAACTCAGAGTTAAATTATAATCGCGCAAAGCAAGACGTTAGCAACGCCCAAAGCGATTATGAAATCATCAAACTAGGATCTACTGGTGGAGGCGCTTCAGCCAACACCAATGTACGGGCAACTGTAGCAGGGACTGTATTGGAAATTCCTGTAAAAGAAGGAGATCAAGTTATCGAAAGTAACTCATTTAACTCCGGAACAACCATCGCTGTTATTGCTGATTTAGGGAAAATGATCTTTGAAGGAAAAGTGGACGAAGCCGAAGTAGGGAAACTGAAAATAGGAATGCCACTGACGGTCAATTTAGGCGCCATACAAGACAAAGAATTTGCTGCTAAACTGAAATTTATTGCACCCAAAGGAAACGAAGAACAAGGGGCCGTTCAGTTTAAAATTGAAGGGGACGTAACTTTGGACAGCGACTTTTTTGTTCGTGCAGGGTACAGCGCAAATGCTTCTTTAGTATTGGAACGCAAAGACAGTATTTTGGCCCTTTCTGAAGCGCTGCTTCAATACGACAAAGAAACAGAGCAGCCTTATGTAGAACTGCAAGTAGGGGAACAAAAGTTCGAACGTAAAGACATTGAGATTGGAATTTCTGACGGGATCAATGTAGAGATAGTTTCAGGCCTTACACTAGAAGACAAAGTAAAAGTTTGGAACAAAACCGAAGCAAAGAAAATAGCTGAAAAAGAATAATTATAGATCAACCCATAGTCGCTTTACAATGAATAAATTTCACCCTTTTTTAGGCTTTATTTTCTTTCTATGCAGCATGGCTTTTGCACAAAACCAAACCTGGACATTAGAAGATTGTGTAAAACGTGCCATTGAAGAAAACATCAGCATCAAACAATCCGAGTTGGATTATGCCAATGCAGAACTGGACAAACTAGGTGCCTTTGCTAGCTTTTTTCCATCGGTTAGCGCCAATGCAAATCACTCCTGGAATATTGGTCTGAACCAAAACATCACCACGGGTTTATTGGAGAATGTTACCACACAGTTTAGCTCCATGAGTGTAGGAATGGGGGTAGACATCTACAACGGTCTTCAAAACATTAACCGCCTGCACAGAGCCAACTTATCGCTCTTAGCACGTCAATATCAATTGGCAGATATAGCCGATAATGTTTCCCTATTGGTGGCCAATGCTTATTTGCAGGTTATGTTTAACCGTGAAATCTTGGGCGTGCAAAAAGCTCAATTAGACGTTTCAAAAGAAGAGTTAGAACGTACCCAACAATTAATCCAGGCCGGGGCATTAACCCGAAGAGATATCTTTGAAATTGAAGCCAATATTGCTACGCAAGAACAAGCTTTGATACAAGCCGAAAACGCCTATCGTTTGACGAAAATCAATTTGGCGCAATTGCTAATGATTACGGATTATGAAAACTTTGAAATTGCAAATGAAGACTTTGAAGTTCCGCTATCGCAGATTCTAAACGAAACCCCAAAAGATATTTTTGAAAAATCCCTGACCCTTAGAAACGATATAAAACTCTCGGTTACCAATTTGGAAATCGCTGAAAAAGATGTTGAGCTTTCTAAAGGAGCACTACAGCCTTCTATAGGCGCTTTTTATAGCTACAGCACCCGTATTTCCTACAGTGATCGTATACGCGGTACAGGAGAGTTTTCTGAGATCCCAATTGGGTATGTTGCCGGTACAGGGCAAGTGGTGAATACACAAATTGAAGGGAGAGAAGTGATTGGGCCATTACCCATAGCCGATCAGTTGGGCTTAAACGATGGACACAATTTTGGAATACAATTGAGCATTCCCATCTTCAACGGGTTTTCCCTAAAAAATAATGTCAAGCGCAATAAGATAAATGTGGAGCGCGCAAAAAATCAATTGGAGCAACAAAAGCTGGATTTAGAATCTACCATCAACCAAGCCTATAATGATGCTTTAGGAGCATTTACTTTCTATGAAGCCGCCCAAAAAACGGTTAGAGCTAGAAAAGACGCTTACGATAATGCACAAGATAGTTATGCAGCTGGAGTAACCAATGCCTTTGAATATGCCCAGATCAAACAACGTTATGAGTCTGCCGTTTCAGATCAGGTTCGGGCAAAATTTGACTACATCTTTAAATTAAAAGTCTTGGAATTCTATTTCGGGCTAAAGCTGGAAATATAGTATTCCATTTATTTTCATTATTTTAAATGCGTTTGTAATCAGAACAAACGCATTTTTTTTAATTGAATTTTCTCGAAATGATGAAAAACAACACCGGTGGATACCAAAACGAACACAAGGATATTCCAGGAAATCCCTCTACTGCAAAATCCAGTAAGATTAAGCTCAACAAACGCGAAGACAATGCCCCGCTAAGATTACTTTCAGAGCAAGATTGGGCCTTTTGGATAACCAACGGTTATGTCATCATTAAAAATGCAGTTCCAAAAGAACAGCTAAAGGCCACAGTAGATTACCTATGGGAATTTGAAGAAAAAGACCCCAAAGATTCCTCTACCTGGTACACCCCGCCAAGAGCAGAAATGCAGATGAAAGAACTGGCAGGTACCGGTATGGTAGAGACGTATAACCACAGTAGCCAATGGGAGAATAGGCAAAGCCCGAAAATACACCAGGCTTTTTCTGATGTATGGGGTACAGAGAAATAGTGGGGGACTATAGACCGCGCCAATTTGAATTTTCCTATCCGACCAGGATATGAATACAAAGGCTTTATTCATTGGGATTATGATCCAGAAACCCGACCTGAAAACGTGCAAGGGGTCTTGGCTTTGGCCGATCAAACCGATTTACATATGGGTGGGTTTCAATGCATTCCCTGGTTGTTTAGAAATTATGATCAATGGAAATTGACACAACCCCAAGACCGCAACCGCTTTCAACCCGACATTAGCGGATTAGAAGACAAAGTGGTCAAAGTAGGTCTAGCAGCAGGAGACCTGCTCATCTTCAACAGTTTATTGCCACACGGCATTCGCCCGAATACCTCAGAAGGAAAGGTTAGAATAGCCCAATACATTTCCATGATGCCCGCCGAAGAAGACAATATTCCATTAAAAGAGTGGCGTATTCGATCTTGGAAAGACCGTGTAGCACCCGAGGGCTACGCCTTTCCGGGGGATCCAAGAAATTGGGAACAAACACGTTATTCAACAGCTCCGCTTAGTCCTTTAGGCGAAAGATTATTGGGCCTTAAAAAGTGGGATTAAAGCTTCCAGAATCCTTTTTTAGAGTAGTATCTTTGCTTTGGTTTAATGGGAAAGCATGAGTGAATATATTCTAAGTATAGAAACATCGAGCACCAATTGTTCAGTAGCCTTGTCTTCTGGTGATGCGTTGGTTCATTGTATAGAAAATCAAGCCAACGATTTTCGCCATAGCGATCATTTACATCGATTTATTGAACAATTGATGGCCGAGACGCAATTGACTTTTCGTCAATTATCTGCGGTAGCCGTATCTAAGGGTCCAGGCTCTTATACCGGTTTGCGTATAGGAGTTTCTACGGCCAAAGGCTTATGCTATGCCAATGATTTGCCCTTACTGTCGGTCAACAGCCTACGCGTTTTAGCCCAACAGTATAGCGCTGAAAAAAACGACCTTGTATTTCCTTTGGTAGATGCCCGTCGGTTGGAGGTTTTTATTCTTGGTTTAGACGACCAATACAATTCCGTATTACCCACTCAAGCTTTAGTGCTAGACGAACCTCTCCCCGAGATTTTACAGCAAAAAAACCGCAAGGTTTTTATGGGGTCCGGAGCAGAAAAATGTAAGCCTTATTTTACCGAAAATGCCCTTTTTTGTGAAGATATTCTTTTTCCATCCGCCAAAGACATGGGATCGCTTGTGTATCGAAAGCTTAAAGCGAATACGTTTGAAGATGTGGCTTATTTTGAACCCTTTTATCTCAAAGATTTTTTTACCACGGCGAAGCTAAAAAAGTAAATTGATTTGCTTTAAAGCCTCATCTATATCTTGGGTGGGAAGTTGGCAACTTTGGTTTTTACAGATAAAAATCTGAGTTATGTTGGCTTTAAAACGTTGATGAAATAGTGGCCCGTCAGAGGCTTTTTCAGCCGCCGCCCACAGCTGAGGAATACTCGTACGTTGCTGTATTTTCCGTATGACGGAAAATGCTTCAGGACCCGTAACGACTACTTCTATTTTTGCACTTTCCTGTTGCAGAAGAATACGGCTCCAATAACTATAAGAACGCGGAAAATCCAAGACCTGATCTTTTACCGTTTGCAGCATTTCAATGGCCCTTTCTGTATAGTTTTCTTTGGCCAAGTGTTGTCCTAGTCGTAGGAGATTTTCGGCCATTATTGCATTGGAGGAGGGGATGACATTATCTTGAATCTCTTTTTTGCGGACAATCAAATCACGGGCTGCAGTAAAGTAGAATAAGGGCTCATTTTCTGTTGTAAAATGGGTGAAACAGTATTCTGTGAGTTGCGCGGCCAATTGCAACGTGTTTTCCTCAAAAGTAGTTTCATAAAAGTCTAAAAGAAATTTTATGCTACAAGCATAATCTTCTAGGAAACCATGAACACTCGGCTGTCCGTTTTTGTAAATTCGCCAAAGTCCTCCATCCTTTCTTAAATGCTGTTCCTCAAAAAAAGATAAATAC
>WTJB01000015.1 GCA_011526335.1 Candidatus Arcticimaribacter sp. | reverse complement strand
TTTTAAACTCTCTTCGTCTTTAGGATTGACAATGACGCGTAAGTAAGCTAAGGTGTCCTTTATCTCTTTCCGTTGGTAGAAGGACAAACCGCCGAAAATCTTATATGGAATATCGCGTTTGCGCAAGGCGTCTTCCATTGCTCTAGATTGGGCGTTGGTGCGGTAAAGTATAGCAAATTCTCCGTAGGATTTTTGTTCGCGAAGGTTAAAATCAAATATGCTACCCGCCACATAGCGCCCTTCATCGGCATCGGTAGGACAGCGTTGAACCTTTATTTTTGATCCTGCGTCATTGGCCGTCCAAACTTTTTTATCCAGTTTGGTTTTGTTGTGATTGATTATGGAATTGGCGGCGTTGACAATGTTTTGAGTAGATCGGTAGTTTTGTTCTAATCGATACAGAGCAACATTGTCATAATCCTTTTGAAAATTGAGAATATTGTTGATGTTTGCCCCGCGAAATGCGTAAATACTCTGCGCATCGTCCCCAACGACACAGATGTTTTGGAACTTATCCGATAAGGCACGTACGATCAAATATTGTGAGTGATTGGTATCTTGATACTCGTCTACCAACAGATAGCGAAACCGATCTTGGTATTTTGCCAATACTTCTGGAAAGCGATTCAACAACTCATTGGTTCGCAATAACAGATCGTCAAAGTCCATAGCGCCCGCCTTAAAACAACGATCAACATATTCGGCATAAATCTCCCCCATTTTTGGACGATGGGCCATGGCATCGGCTTCTTGCAAATCAGGGTCATTGTAGTACGCCCGCACCGTGATTAAACTGTTTTTAAACGAAGAAATGCGACTGCGAATTTGTTTGGTCTTGTACTGATCTTTATCCAATCCCATTTCTTTGATAATGGAGGCCAAAAGGCGATCACTATCTTGGGTATCGTAAATGGTAAAGTTGGACGGGTAGCCCAATTTGTCGGCTTCGGCTCTTAAAATACGTGCAAAAATGGAGTGGAATGTTCCCATCCAGAGGTTTTTGGCTTCACTTTCCCCTACCAATTGTGCAATACGGGCCTTCATTTCGCGCGCAGCTTTATTGGTAAATGTAAGGGCTAGGATGGAAAAAGCATCCACCCCTTGTGACATCAAATAGGCGATGCGATACGTCAACACACGGGTCTTTCCTGAACCGGCACCTGCAATCACAATTAAGGGTCCGTCTTTGTGTAAAGTGGGTGCGCGTTGCGCTTCGTTCAATGCATTTAAATCGGCAGTAAGTTGGTCTTTCATAGTCATTGTAAATTTACTTTTTTCCCTATTTTACCCATGCAAGAATTGAGATAGTTATAAACATTTCGCCTAAAGTCATCAAGAAAATAATGGCTATTGTTTTTTCAATATTTGAACGCCTAAATATTTCCCCCTATATTCGTTTCAAATTCACATTAGCATGAAAAAGTATTTCTCTTCCGCCCTTCTATTCTTCTCGTTTGTTTCTGTTTTCGCACAGCCTACTGTTGCGTCTTTAGAAAGTAAAGTCGTTCAATGGCGTCATGAAATTCATCAATCCCCAGAATTATCCAATCGAGAGTTTAAAACTGCCGAAAAAGTAGCCGCTCACTTAAAGGCTTTGGGAATGGAAGTACAAACAGGGATTGCCCACACTGGGGTGGTTGGTCTTTTAAAAGGAAAACGACCCGGGAAGGTTTTAGCGCTTCGCGCAGATATGGATGCACTGCCGGTTACGGAAGAAAACAATTTGCCCTATAAATCAGAAGCAACGGCTGTTTTTAACGGTCAAAAGACTGGAGTGATGCATGCCTGTGGTCATGATACCCACGTGGCCATCTTGATGGGGGTGGCAGAATACTTGGCAAAAAACAATGACTTTGCCGGTGCGGTGAAGTTTATTTTTCAGCCTGCAGAGGAAGGGCCACCAGCAGGAGAAAAAGGAGGCGCATCGCTCATGGTAGAAGAAGGTGTACTCGACAATCCCAAAGTAGATGCCATTTATGGCTTACACATCAACTCAGCCACTCCGGTGGGTAAAATTCGCTATAAAGCCGAAGGTATTATGGCGGCTGCACAACGATTTAAAATAAAAGTACAGGGAAAACAAGCCCACGGGTCTACCCCATGGCAAAGTATTGATCCCATTTTAATTTCGGCAAAAATCATTGACGGTCTCCAGAGCATCATTAGCAGAAATGCTGAACTCACCAAAGAAGGGGCTGTAATCTCTGTAGGGTCAATCCACTCGGGGATTCGCTTCAACATTATTCCCGATACTGCCGAGATGGTCGGTACCGTTCGTACCTTGGATAAAGGAATGCAAAACGTCATCACCCAACGCATGAAAGAACTGGTCCCGCAAATTGCAGCGGCTTATGGAGGATCGGCAACCCTAGAAATCAAGGAAACCGCTGCCCTTACCTATAACGATCCCGACTTGACGGCCAAAGCCGTACCGAGCTTAGAAAAAGCCATTGGAGCTGAAAATGTAGAGCTAATGTCAGCCATAACCGGTGCTGAAGATTTTTCTGCTTTTCAAGAAAAAGTACCCGGATTTTTCTTTTTTCTCGGAGGTCTAGCGGAAGGGCTAACCCCAGCAACAGCGCCCTCGCATCATACCCCAGAATTTGTCATCAATGACGCAGGTATGATTTATGGCGTGCAAGCAATGGTACAGCTTACGCTGGATTATTTAAAGTAATTTGATCCTGGGCATGACACCACCCTTCTTGCCACCATTTTTCCATTTCTTCACGGTCAAATATTAAAGAATTGGTGGTCAAGACCTTTGGGGTATAAAACAAACGGAGTTTTACCCCCTTTTCCTTAGCCAACAACATCCCTACTTTTATGTTGTCTTGTATGATTTGATCTCCCATAAAATCTAGGGTAGAAAGCACAACATCAAATGCATTTCTAGAGCGCATACGGTTGAGCTGTTGGACTTCCGTTGTCAACATGATGGCATCAATCTCGGTAGCGCCACGACGTATCGCTTCTTCTATGGCAATGATGCACCCAAATCCACCATCGGCGTATTCAAATCGATTTTTTACAACCAAACTCATAAAGGGTAAAAAATTGCAGGACACCCATATCCAATCCAAAAAATCATCATAGGTGCATTCCGATAGGGTTTTGTATTCCACCTTATTTAAGGTAAAATTTGAAACACAAACCACAACCTCTTTATGACTTGCTTTTAGCGACTCAAAGAGGGACAGGTCAAAGTGTCTCGCCAATAATTTTCTTAAATTCTTGCTCTCCCCAAAGGTCTTTTTACCGTTCAAAAAATTCTTAACCACATTGAAATGGTTGATTTTAGTCTTTACCAATTTCCCGGATTGCTTGATTATAAAGGGGCTATTCGAAAAGATCTTCTCTTGGGTAACACGGGTAAAAGCGTCCTTGATGGAGGCAATTTCATTCCCGGCCAAATGGGAAACCAAGAGGCTTCCGGTGGAAGTACCCAAAAATAAGGAATAGGATTGTTTCGCTTCTTCTATAAGGTATTGGGCTAGCCCACCAGCAAATGCGCCTTTGCTTCCTCCCCCCGAAATGACCAATGCTTTTTTGTTCACGTACAAAACTAAATGTAGTTCTAATGTAGAGTGTTTTTTCCGATTTTTAAAATCCTTTTTAAGGGAAAAAAATTATCTTCGATTAGGTTATGGATCCACTGCAAACATCAATAGAATACCTAAAAGGAATTGGCCCTAGCCGAGCGGCTTTACTCAAAGAAGAACTGGGCATAAAAACCTATCAGGATTTATTGCACTTTTTCCCCAACCGCTATATCGATCGATCTACCTTTTATGCGATAAACAATCTCCCCAAAAACACCTCTGAAGTACAAATAAAAGGGGAAATCATGGGGTTTAAAACCGTTCCCCAAAAAAGAGGAAAGCGACTGGTCGCCCAATTTACCGATGGTACATCGCAAATTGAAATGGTGTGGTTCAGAGGACATAAGTGGATTCAAGAACAGCTTAAAAGAGGGGTCTCTTATGTGGCGTTTGGGCGTCTATCATGGTACGGAAACAAAGCCAGTATGGTACACCCAGAACTTACACCAGAACAGGAATACGAAAAGAGCTATCTCAGTGCTTTACATCCCGTATATCCGTCAACAGAAAAGCTGAGCAATAAGGGAGTCAGCCAGAAAGTAATGAAAAAAGCCGTGGAACAGCTTTTGACACAAAGTGCAGCGAGTTTTTCTGAAGGACTGCCCAAATACATCCTGGACGACTTAAAACTCATTTCAAGGAAAGAGGCCTTGGTGCAGATACACTTCCCGACAAATCAGCACAATTTGAGTCGTGCACAAATGCGATTAAAGTTTGAAGAATTGTTTTTTATTCAAATGCAATTGATGCAAAAAAACCGTATGCACAAACAAAAAATTAAAGGCTATGCTTTTGCTCAGGTGGGCCATTTGTTTCTTGACTTTTACAAAAATCATCTTTCCTTTCAATTGACCAAAGCACAGCAACGCGTGGTAAAAGAGATTCGGAATGATATGGGTACGGGCAAACAAATGAACCGCTTATTGCAAGGAGATGTAGGTTCGGGCAAAACCATGGTTGCTTTGTTGACGATGTTGATTGCGCTGGACAATAATTTTCAGGCCTGTATGATGGCTCCGACAGAAATTTTGGCCCAGCAACATTATCAATCGCTATCCAAAGATTTAGAAAAACTTCCCATCAATGTTGCCCTGTTGACAGGATCGACAAAAACACAAGAACGAAAGATAATTCATCAGGGCCTCCAAGAGGGCAGTTTACACATCCTTATTGGCACGCATGCTTTGATAGAAGACAAGGT
>WTJB01000076.1 GCA_011526335.1 Candidatus Arcticimaribacter sp. | reverse complement strand
GCAAAGATGGGGGATGATAAAAGGATGAGGAAGAATAAAAGTCTACAGGTTTTCATTAAAAAAAGGATCTTTGAAACCTAAATATAGAAAATACAATGAAGGGGTGTAAAATAAATCTTCTAAAAACGGTAGGGATTGTCGGTAAAAACAAATTTATTTAACCCGATAAGGGTAGCACATATGCTGAGTAAAAAACACCCCAAGAATACATTTTTAGCGGGAGTATTTCTTTTTTCTAGCCAAAGGAGACCACTTACACCACAAGTTAGAGATAAGGTAATGGCGTATAAAAATGTTGGGTAAAACAGATCCTCCATAAAAGAGTGAATCGAGTACATCAGTCCAACCAAATAGACGGCGTATAGTCCTAATGGCCATAAGGCTTTTTTCTTTTTCAGCTGTTTCATTAAGCCTCCGTCTAGACATTTTAAAAAGGAAATATAGAAAAGAATACTTGCCCCCCAATAGGCCGTTAGCCCAGCGATAAAGTAATTAAAATGGTCAACCAAAAGAGTAGTATCTCCCATAAAACAAAAGATTAAAGCAAAAGCGAAAGCCGTGTTTTGAACCTTTTCAGTACGGTAATGCAATAATAAGGACAAGGCTAGCAGGGGTGTTGTGATGTTCAATATCACATTGTTCTCTAAGAGGTGCCCAAGGATTTTAAAGCCGGCAACCAGCCAAAATAAGTGTAAAAAGGGATGCTTTTTAACCGAACTTAGCATTGGAAGAAGTACTTGAATTTTTTACAAAATAGTTTACAATCAGAAATTGTGCAGGGATATACGTCGCCATAACCCAGCCCAAGAATAGCGGCCTGTCAAAGTAAAAGGCATCAAAAGCAATCATACTGTCAGAAATGATGAATAACAAGATGCCCAGCACCAGCGTTCTGATCGTTTTTTCTTTTTTAGTATGGTATAGTTGTACACTTAAATACCCTACAACGCAAAGCGTGCTAGCATACAGGGCAACAGGTAACTGTAAAGTTCCCATTAGAGGGAGCAGTAGCATCAACATCAACAAAAGGTAAAGAAAATAGATGCTTGCTTTAGTGCTGAGTTTTTGGAGGCTAAATTGTTTTTTTAATGGACTTTTCAATGCTTCCAACAACAAAAGGATATAGTGGATTTGTGCCCCCCAAAATCCGGCGATGCCTAAAATGAAAAACAACTTCCCTTCAGGAATCAAAAAGAGATCTCCGAGCCAGGAAAAAAACAATGCGAGAAAAAGTTTTTTGTTCGTCGGCGCGATGCTTTGGGCATATAAAAAAAGGCTAGGCATTAATAAAATCTTACACCCCACCGCAAGTGAGTTGACATCAAAAAAACGTCCCGCAAGATTGCCTATAGCGATGATCAAAAACAGCCCTAAAAAGAAAGTGGTTCGGTTCACTACATTAAAGTATACTCTAATATAGGCTTTTTCTTATACTTTTTTTACCACATAAGTAACAATCCCCCAAATGATAAGTTCGTTGTCTTCGGTTACTTTTATGGGTTTGTATTTCTTGTTTTCGGGCATCAAGAAGACAGCTTCTGCTTCAATTTTTAAACGTTTTACGGTAAATTCTCCATCAATAAAACAAACGGCAATAGCATTGTTTTCAGGTTGTTTACTTCGGTCTATAACCAAGAGGTCGCCGTCGTCTAGCCCCGCTCCTTGCATAGATTCTCCCGCCACTCGGGCATAAAAAGTAGCCGATTCATTTTTCACCACTTCTTGGTCAATACTGATGCGCAGTTCTTTAAAGTCGTCTGCAGGCGAAGGGAAACCGGCCGACACCCCTTGATGGGCCATGGGCACTCTTGCTGTTTTTTCTTCTGTGGGTTTAAAAAAAATCAGCTGTGGTATTTTTTCTTTTTTCATTTCTTTTTTGCCCTTACGGTAATGATTTCATTTAGTTCGGTTGTATACCGATTGGAAAGATGCTCTTGATGCATTTTCCAGGTTTTATTCAAATCTTGTGTAGCTAATTTTATTCGATGAGGCCCAAAACGTTTGTGGATGTGGTCAATGGCTTGCATTAGTCCATCGTGTTGATCAATTTTTTCGTGAAATAAATTCAACTGCCGATGGGCAGAGGGGATAAGTCCCAGAAGAATAACCCCTGCTTTTTTGTATTCAATCTCTTCTTTAAAGATGCTTTTTAATCCCATTATAGCGTATTTGCTAAGGGTTAAGCTAGAATCTGTAGCATAGGGGAGGGTGACTACACAGCTGTTGCGGTACTGTGGTGCATTTTCTTTAAAACGGTTAGAGCGTACAAAGACCATCAAGGCGGTACAACTGCTTTTTTGGGCCCGAAGTTTTTCTGCACAGCTGTTGGCGTAGGTAGAAATACGTTCTTGCAAATCGTCAAATTTGGTGTAATGGGTTTGAAAACTTCGTGTTGTAGCAATGGATTTTTTGGGAGGCTGTACTTCTTCAATTTGAATATAGGGCAGCCCCAAAAGGTCTTTCTTTAGTCTCAATTCCAAAACACTCATGTGTTTTCTGATCCAGCTATCGGGGAGGTTGCAAAAGTCGTAGGCGGTACGTATGTTTTGGTTTTCCAAGCGTTTGCTGTGTTGCCTTCCAATTCCCCAAATATCTTTTACGGCAGTCCATTTAAGGGCTTTTACCCGTTGTTCTTCTGTTTCGATGACATAGACTCCCCCTGTTTTGTCGGGGTATTTTTTGGCAATTTTATTGGCAATTTTAGCCAAGGCCTTACTTGGTGCAATGCCTACAGAAACGGGGATGCCCGTCCATTGCTTTACTTGTTTTTTCATTTTTCTGCCGTGGGCATCCAAATCGAAATGATCAAAACCTTTAAATTCAAGAAAGGCTTCGTCTATACTGTAAAGCTCAATATTGGGGGTGTAGCTTTCCAAGATGCTCATCACACGACTACTCATGTCGCCATATAGCGGGTAGTTAGACGAAAAAACCTTGATGTTGTGTTGTTCAAAAGTAGATTTGTACTGAAAGGCGGGTGCCCCCATGGGAATACCCAATGCCTTAGCTTCATTGCTACGTGCAATGACGCAGCCGTCATTGTTGGATAAAATGACGATGGGCTTTCCTTCCCACTGAGGCTGGAAAACACGTTCGCAGGAAGCGTAAAAATTATTGCAATCTACCAAGGCGTACATGCTTCAAAAGTAGCAAATAAATACGGCACTATTTTATCTCCAAAAGAACATTTTTAGCGAGAAAAAACAGCAGTAAACGATTCAAATCCTATGATAAATGTTACAAAAAAACCATATGTCTTAGCGATTAACTCTCCTGAAAAGTTGTAATTTTACATTAGATTTTAGTAAGGATCCACCAAATGGATAAATATTCTTTTTTAAATGCAGCGCACACGGGCTATTTTGCTCAGCTGTATGACCAGTACTTGCAGCATCCGGACAGCGTAGAGCCCAGCTGGCGTGCTTTTTTTCAAGGTTTTGATTTTGGGATAGAACAAGGGGGCGGAGCCGAAGCGTCTGCCGAAGTGCCCGAACACCTGCAGAAGGAATTTAAGGTAGTTCAACTCATTGACGCTTATAGAAAGCGTGGGCACTTGTTTACCAAAACCAATCCTGTACGCGACAGAAGAACCTATACGCCCAATTTGGATATCGCCAATTTTGGCCTGACAAAGGAAGACCTTTCAGAAGTCTTTAATGCGGGAGAAACAATGGGTATTGGCCCGGCAACACTAACCGAAATCATCGCTCACTTAGAACAAATTTATTGTGATTCTATTGGGGTAGAGTATATGTATATCCGTGATCCGGAGAAGGTCAGTTGGATTCAAGAGCGCTTACATATCAATAACAATCACCCCAATTTTTCAAAAGAGCAAAAAAAGCACATTTTAAAAAAATTGAACCAAGCGGTTTCGTTTGAAACCTTTTTACATACCAAATACGTAGGGCAAAAGCGTTTTTCTCTAGAAGGAGGAGAATCTTTGATACCCGCACTAGATGCTGTAGTAGAAGCCGCAGCAGACCAAGGCGTAGAAGAATTTGTCATGGGGATGGCCCACCGTGGTCGTTTGAATACGCTGACCAATATATTTGGTAAATCCACAAAAGATATCTTTTCAGAATTTGACGGTAAGGATTATGAAGAAGTTGTTTTTGATGGGGATGTAAAATATCACTTGGGGTGGACCTCGAAACGAACAACAGATTCTGGCAAAAAAATAAACATGAATATTGCTCCCAACCCTTCCCACCTAGAAACGGTAGGGGCAGTAGTAGAGGGGATAACCCGAGCCAAGCTAGAGAAAAAATACAATTTCGACACCCATAAAGTACTCCCGATTATTGTTCATGGAGATGCTGCTATCGCCGGTCAGGGACTGCCATATGAGATTGTTCAAATGGCGCGTTTGAAAGGTTATGGAACGGGAGGAACCGTCCATATCGTAGTCAACAATCAAATTGGATTTACCACCAACTATCTTGATGCTCGTTCATCAACGTATTGTACAGATGTAGCCAAAGTTACCCTATCTCCAGTTTTGCACGTCAATGCCGATGATGCAGAAGCGGTAGTACATGCTACATTATTTGCACTGGATTATAGAATGAAATTTGGGCGTGATGTGTTTATTGATCTTTTGGGCTATCGAAAATACGGGCACAATGAAGGTGATGAACCCCGCTTTACTCAACCCAAATTATACAAAGCCATAGCCAAGCATAAAAACCCTAGAGATATTTATGCGGATCAGCTTATTGCCCAAGGAATCATAGATGCCTCGACTTTAAAAGAGATGGAAAAAGAGTACAAAGCCTCTTTGGAAATTGATTTGGAGGATTCTAGAA
>WTJB01000100.1 GCA_011526335.1 Candidatus Arcticimaribacter sp. | reverse complement strand
CCCTTAAATACGACGGTGTCGTCTGTACAGATTGGAACATCATTAGCAAAGGTGGATTGGGCGACCCTAGGGCCTGGGGGGTAGAACACCTCAGTGAGTCTGAGCGGGTACTAAAAGTATTAAACGCAGGCTGTGACCAATTTGGTGGAGAAAGCAACAGTCAACTGGTTATTGACCTGGTAAAAGAGGGTAAAATTTCAGAAGAACGCATTGATGTATCGGTAAGGCGCTTGTTGCGGGACAAATTTACCCTAGGTCTTTTTGACCAACCTTATGTGGATGAAAATGCTGCCCTAAGAAAAGTCAGTGTCCCCGAAGCCGTTGAGAAAGCCCATACAGCACAGCTGAAATCTGTTGTTTTATTAAAGAATGAAGGCGTACTTCCCTTGCAAAAAAACATCAAAATAAAGTTGGATGGATTTTCGAATCCGGATGCCTTTACCCCCTTTGCCACTCTGGTTGACAAAGCAGAAGACGCGGATGTTGTTTTGGTCAAAAAACAGACTCCATTTGACCCCAGAAGCGATTACTTTTTAGAACAGTTCTTTCATCAAGGGCGTTTGCATTTTACGGCAGAAGAACTGGAAAACGTAAGCGAATACGCCAGCAAAAAACCGGTGGTGTCCATTGTAAATCTTGAAAGAGGGGCTATTTTAACCGCCTTAGCCGACCTTAGTCAAGGGCTTATGGTAGAATTTGGTTCTAGCGAAAAAGCCCTGGCCGAATTGCTTTTTGGCCTTACTGAACCGTCCGGGAAATTACCGCTAGAATTGCCGCGAAGCATTGAAGCGGTGGAAGCGCAGAAAGAAGACGTGCCCTACGACTCTAAAGAACCCTTGTATAAGTTTGGCCACGGATTAAACTATTCGAAATAAAATGTACCTCTCCGATACAGAAGAAATGTTGGTCATTGTTGGCGGTGCTGTTGTCATCATGGCCATCGTTGGCGCTACGGTAAAAGATTATAGGCGTATGCGGTGGGAGGCAAAGAAAGAAGTCGAAAAAAAAGAAAAAGAGGAAGCCTACATCAAAAAATTGACCGCCCTGATCGATGAAAAAAACAAGTTGCTCCAGGCGCAGTTGAAGGCACAGGAAAAGAAGAAAGGATCTTGACCTTTTTCCAAGGCGGATTACGAAATTTAGTTATACATTTGTACCTACAACAATTGTACTGCTATGAAAAAAATTATTCACCCGGCAAAAGAAAGAGGCCATCAAGACCACGGTTGGCTAAAAGCAAATCACTCTTTTAGTTTTGCGAATTTTTTTGACCCACAAAAAATACAATTTGGTGCCTTACGGGTATTGAACGACGACCATATTGCAGCAGGCATGGGTTTTGGTACCCACCCCCACGACAATATGGAGATCATCACCCTTCCTTTAGAAGGAGATTTGGCCCATAAAGACAGCATGGGACATGGGGCCATTATTCAAGAAGGAGACGTTCAGGTCATAAGTGCCGGAACGGGTATTTATCATTCTGAAGTCAACCCCAACAAAGATCAACACGTGGCTTTATTGCAAATATGGATCTTCCCCAACCAAAAAGATGTCACCCCCCGTTACCAACAAATGTCTATTCGCGATCTTAAAAAAGACAATGAATTTTATCAAATCTTGTCGCCAAATGCAGAGGATGCTGGGGTGTGGATTCATCAGAATAGTTGGATGCATTTTGGGGATTTTTCAACCTCAAAAACCCTAGAATACACCCTTAAAGACCCAAGCAATGGCGTTTATGCGTTTCAAATTGAAGGCAAAGGAATTTTGGCCGGAGAACCCTTACACAAAAGAGATGCTATAGGGATCATGGAGACCTCCTCTTTTCAGTACGAAGCCGAAGCAAACAGCAGAATATTACTAATAGAAGTGCCACTAAACTACTAATCATGAACGAAAATACACCCATTAAAGAAGTTATTGCCCATTTAGAAAAGCGCATAAACGAGGGGCAAGTAAAAGACGCCGTACATAAAATCAAATTTATGACTGCCCGCGATGTGCTCAACGAATTATTAAAGTTATAGTCAAAGCGCATTCGGGTCTCAATAAAAAAATATTTACTTTTAAAGGGTAGGATTTCTTTATATGCGTAAATGTTTTTTTCCCTTTTTTGTTTTTTTGCTGGGCTTGTTTTTCTCCCTAGAAGCACAAGAGAATCCGCCTATCCAAATTTTCCCTCCCGGCCTAATGCAAGCGGGAAATCAAAATTGGATGTTGAGTCAAGATTCTGAGGGACAAGTTTTCGCAGGAAACAACAAGGGTTTGCTGGTGTATGAAGGCACCCGATGGAAACTTTACCCCAGTCCAGAAAATACCATCATACGATCGGTTGCTTCTATAGAAAAACGGGTGTACACCGGGAGCTATATGGATTTTGGCTACTGGGAAAAAAATGCGAAAGGAGACTATGATTATACTTCTTTGGTAAAATCCCTTGGCATTTCCATCCTGGAAGATGAACAGTTTTGGAACATCCTCCCCTTCGGTGCTTCTATTGTTTTTCAGTCTCTGGACCGTTTGCTGATCTTCAACAAGAAAACACAAGTTGTCCAAAGTATTTCCTCAAAAAATGGAATTTTAAAATCATTTAAAGTCAATGATCAACTCTTTTTTCAAGAAGGAGAGGGGCGTTTGTTTACCCTTGAACAAGGAGAAAAAACCCTGGCCTTGGAACACCCGCTTTTGCAAAACAATAAAATCAAAGGCATCTTTCGTTTAGAAAATCGGCTACTTTTGGTAAGCGAAAAAAAGGGGTTATTTTTATGGAGAGAAAATCAGCTTGAGCGTTGGCCCACCCCATTAAACGAAATCTTATCCCAGACCGAAATCTACAATGCTATTGGGCTGAAAAATGGTGGAATTGCCCTAGGCACCATCGGTACGGGAGTGTATTGCCTCAATGAAAAACAAGAACTCCTCTTTCATCTAAATCAAGAAAAAGGCATTTCCAACAATACGGTGTTGAGTTTAATGGAAGATCAAGGAGAAAATCTTTGGTTGGGATTAGACAATGGCATCAATCTGATCAATGCGGCAAGCCCGATTTATGAATTTTCTGACTCCTATGGAAAACTAGGTTCTATATACCAATCTGTCCTTTATGATGGAAAACTATACCTGGGCACCAATCAAGGCTTATTCGTAAAACCCTATCCAAGTGCAGCCCCATTTGAGCGTATTCAAGGGAGTGAAAACCAGGTGTGGAAATTAAGTGTTATCGATCAGACCTTATTTGGTGGATTGGATCAAGGTACGTTCATTATCGAAGGGAATAAAGCAAGACAGCTGGGCGAAACCACAGGAACTTGGTTGTTCAAAAAGCACCCCACAAAAGCTGATATCATTGTGCAAGGGAACTACAATGGGCTTCATGTATTGGAAAAGAAAGACGGAAAGTGGCAGTACAAAAACAAGATAGAAGGCTTTGATATTTCCTCCCGTTTTTTTGCGTTTGTAAACGATACCACCCTATTGGTTAGTCATGAGTACAAAGGAGTTTTTCGGGTAACATTGGATGAAGATTTACAAAGTGTTAAGCAAGTAACCTTAGACCCCAGTGTAGCCAAGGGCTATAATGCTTCGGTGGCAAAATTTGATGGGACCTTGTTGTATCTGAATCCCAGTGGATTTTTTAAATACAATGCCACTGAAGATAAATTTGAAAAAGCAGATGAGCTCTCTCAATATATTCCCGAGGGAGAATATGCCACGGGAAAAATGATAAATGAGGAGGACAACAAACTTTGGTTTTTTTCCAAAAGTAAAATCCATTGGCTCCAAAAAGACTTGTTTAATGCGCAGTGGAAACACCACGCAATTTTTATCGATGAAAATCAGCGGAAAAGCGTCGCCGGTTTTGAAAACATTAGCCCGCTAAACAGCAAAGAATACATCATAGGCACCAACAATGGCTATTTAAAAATGATGGTAGAAAATTACCCTGAAAAGGAAGCCGAGGTAAAAATCAGTAAAATAATCGCCGGAAAGGAAGCAAAGAGTGATCTAAAATTAGAAGAGGAAAACAGCATTGCTTATGCCAACAATGCTTTGCATTTTTATTTTACGGCCACGAATTACAACAAGTATAGTAAGGTAGAATACCAATACATGCTTGAAGGGATAGATCGGGATTGGAGGCCCTGGACAGAAGACACCCATCAGGCCTATGAGAATCTCAATTATGGCACCTATACCTTTCATGTAAAAAGTAGATTGGGTTCTTCTATAAGCCCAACAAAATCATCGGGGAAAATTGAAATCCTGCCCCCTTGGTATTTTTCTACCTGGGCAAATACTTCCTATATCGTAATGTTTCTGTTTGTTTTATGGGGATACAATGTATTCTACACCCGTAGAATAAAACGTAAACAAGAGCAATTAAATCAGAAAGAGCGAAAGGAAATTGAACTTCAACAACTTGAAAATCAAAAAGAAGCCATTCGTATCAATAATGAAAAACTGAAAAGTGATATTGATTTAAAAAATAAAGAATTGGCCATTGCCATGATGAGTACCGTGAAACGGAATAAATTACTCAACAGGATAAAAAAACAACTGACTACTATAGAGGACCCACAAGTAAAACCATTAATAAAAAGCATCAATGCTAACCTTAAAAATGAAGACGATTGGAAGTATTTTGAAAATGTTTTTAATACGGCGGATAAAGACTTTTTTAAGAAAGTAAAAGAAGTCCATCCAACGCTTACAAGCAACGATTTAAAGCTGTGCGCTTACCTTCGTTTAAATTTATCGTCAAAAGAAATTGCACCCCTCTTAAACATTTCTATTCATAGCGTAGAAATAAAACGGTATCGCCTCCGTAAAAAAATGAATTTAACAAGAAGCCAAGGAATTGTTGAATATATCATGACTTTGTAAAGGTACTTTTTATTGATTTTTTCCTTATCAACAAC
>WTJB01000338.1 GCA_011526335.1 Candidatus Arcticimaribacter sp. | reverse complement strand
CGCATTCAAAGCGGAAGTTTTTCTCAACGCGATGTCTTTAGTCAGCTATCCACCATGGTCAACCAGCAACGCCTTCAAAGCAGCATGGTGATCTCCAACATGGATTCGGTAACGATTATCAATCCTTTGGAAATTCTGTATTTTCAGGCGTCTGGGCGTTATACCGAGATTCACGTCCTCAATCAAAAAAAGCCGTTAATTTCCTCAAAACCCATTGGCGATCATGAAGCAAAGCTCGATGAATCCTTGTTCTACCGAATCCATAATTCCTATATTATCAATCTTAATAACCTGAGCAGTATCGACCGCAAAGGCGGGAACTATTGTGTTTTGAATAATGGCATGAAACTGCCCATATCAAGAAGAAGAGTAGAAGGGATAATGCGAATTTTTCGCCCTACCTAGGAACCGCACTATTCCGGCAATAAGCATGGGTTGATGCCTAGAATGTGCTGTTGGAGGTAGTTGGATTTAAACATAGGAGTGATGTGTTGGTGTCCGAGCAAGAGCGAATCCTTGGCAATGCTGTCCAGCAGATGGAATTTCTGGTAGGCCTCAAGAAAGGGTAGGGAGAGTTTTCGGTAGCTAAAGTGCCAAGGCTCATAATAAAAACCGGGTCTTAGCGTGTCTTTTGTGTATACCAGATAGAAGCCAAATTTCTCACTATTCGTTGTCAACCATTCATTGAGTTTTCTGTAGGGCCCTTGGGTAAACAACGAGTCCAGCAAAACATCTCCTTTGACCAGCGGTTTTGCATCGACAAGGTCGAGATCGGTGCCCCAATGATGTCTCGATGTACCGGGGAGGGTAGAGTAGGTAATGATTTTTTTTATGGCTTCATCGGGGGAAAGGCCTTGGGCAACGAAGCGTTTGTATTTACGGTTCCAAATGCGGCGTTGGTCCTTATAGCTTCGAAAGCTAGAAACAACACGCAGTTGAACCCCCTCTTTTTGTGCTGCGTTGGCCATACGATCGAAGGCCTTTGCTACTTCGGGGAGCAAACTGTAATTGGCCTGTTTGGGTACCTCGGCTTTTCCCAACAACAAAAACGAAGGAATGCTGTCGAGTTGGGATTGCCCATGTGTGGTCCAAAAAAAACTTGTAAGGCAAACAAAAAGAAAGAAGTGGCAGTTTCGTGATTTCATGCGCAAATGGGCGTGTACGTCAAAGGTACTGAAATGCTTTGAGCCAAAAATGTGGAATGTTAAATTATTGGTTAGAAGCTGACTAGAGGTCTTTTTTTGTTACATTAGTATTACAACAGCCCCAAATGCTGTTCTACGCCTATGAATGACCTACGCAACAAACCCAGCACATCACTGCGCCAAAAGGGCAAAATCTTCAATTTTTTAAAAGGTATATACGAAAGCCATATCGGTCGAATAGATTTAATGGATGTATTCAAACCTCTATAATATGATCAACCCCAAAAAAAGCAAATAGCCTTACCACTATAATTACAATGAACATCTATAACTTACTAAAATTCAAAACGATGAAAAGACAATTATTTCTAATTTTATTGACGATAAGCTTGGTTGCTAACGCTCAAGACAAGACGGATGTTCAAGAGACGGAAAGTCAAAAACGCATGACTGAATTCTCTAAAACAAAACCACATGCACTGAGTCTCGATGTAATTGCTGGACTTGTCTACCCTGCCTTTAACTCAAGATATGAGTACACACTCAATAAACACAGCGGCATAGGTGCAGATTTAAATATAAATTTTGACAATGAAAATGGGACAGAAGCATTAGAAAAGTTTTCATTCTCGCCCTATTATCGCCAGTACTTTTTTTCGAAAGAAGACTATGGTGCGAAAGGTTTTTATGGGGAAGGGTTTTTAAAGTTCTACACCTATGAAAATGATGATCGTTTATTCTTTGGAGATGCGATAAAAACAAATATCAAAACCTATTTTGAAACAGCTGCAGGTGTGGGTATAGGCTGGAAATGGGTAAGTGATTCGGGCTTCCTTATTGATATAAATTTCGGGCTAGGTCGTAACTTTGGTTTTTCAGACGACCCAAACAAGCGGGTTTTTACTGGAAAATCTGGTCTGAATTTTGGGTTGCAGTTTTAAAAATCTTCAACAGACTCTAAAACCATAGTTTCGAAAATAGAAAACAAAAAAGAAACACTATCTTTACCCCAATGCGGGAGTAGCTCAGTTGGTAGAGCGTCAGCCTTCCAAGCTGAATGTCGCCGGTTCGAACCCGGTCTCCCGCTCCAAACGTATTTCTACATACGCCCCTTTAGCATTAGGGGAACCTCCAAATTTATTGTAACTTTCGGTAATGAGATCAATCACCGCCTTGCTATTGTTTTTCCTTTGTTCTTCTACTTTTGGGCAGGAACAACGGCGGTTGCTTCGCGGAAAATTGATGTACCGCAACAGCAATGTGGTCGCGGCGAATGTGGTCAACAACAGCGCGCAAACCAATACGATCACGGATGAAAATGGTGAATTTGAAATCATAGCAGGCTTGGGCGATGAGATTATTTTCTCTTCGGTGCAGTTCAAAATCCGCACTGTGAGCGTTACCGCCGATATTTTGGAACGCAATCGCTTGATTGTTTCGGTCAATGAACGCGTCAATGTCTTGGACGAGATCGTCGTTGGTCCAGAAAACACTCAAAAATTCCTGGATTTGAAGAAAGAAGAATTCACCAAAGTCGACTATCTTCAAGACAAATCCACAAAAATTGAAAACAATATCATGCGTCAGGGCGAGTTGACCAATGGGCTCAACATTGTTAATATTGCCAAACTTTTGGCCAAAATCGTTCAAGGGAAAAGCGCCGAAGAGCAGAGAACCTTGCAGCCATCGAAAGTATTGCCACAAATTTTTGATCGCGTATTTTTTACCCAAGAGTTGGGGCTAACCGCAGAAGAGGTCACACCCTTTCTGGAGCAAATGGATCGGGAATTACCCACCGACCGCTTGTTGAGAAAAGAACGCGAGTTTCAACTCATCGAATATCTTTACAACGCTTCTGAGGTGTTTAAAAGTAAGCGTCAATGAGCGTTATAGGGCGCTTTTTTCTTTTTGTTTTACTGCTGTTTACAACCCTGCTTTTTGGGCAAGAATTCAAATTGTTGCAGGGAAAAATTGTCCACCCTGAACTTTCCGTAGCGCAAATTCACATCATCAATTTGTCCCGTGGCAATGCCGAAGTCACCGACGTCGATGGAGCCTTCGAAATTTCGGTACGCAAAGGGGAACGCTTACGTTTTTCTGGGGTACAGTTTAAACCACTCGAAATCGAAATCAGTGCAGCCGTATTTACCACTGCCGAACTCACCGTCTATCTCGAAGCACAGATCAATGAACTGGAAGAAGTTGTGGTTAAACCCCATGCGCTTTCGGGCAGTTTGTCACAAGATTTGCAAAATGTTAAGGCACCGATTAATTTTAGTGATGTGGGTATCCCGGGGTTTAAAGGCAAACGCAAAGAACGGATTGTCTCTAGTGAAGAAATACTTCTGCGCACCCTGCTGTTGCCCATATCCGGAGGGGTCGACATTGAAGCAATCTACAAGCACTTGTCTGGCTACTACAAAAGCCTGAAGAAGAAGCGGGCGTTGGAGGCCAATTTTTTGGCCGTCTACAAAATGATTCGGTTCTATGGTGTCGTTTATTTTATTGATACCTTCGGGTTCAAAACCGAAGAAGTGTATGATTTTGTCTTGGCATGTTCGGAAAACACTTCGGTGATAGATGACTTTAACAAAGGCAGACACGACCGTGTTTTAAAACATTTCGAAACGTATAATTCCATATACCGCAGCAATGAATAGTTTTTTGATCGCTTTGTTGTATTGGGCTTTTTTGCCTACACACGATTACTACATCAGCACGACAACCGTTCGGGTGGTGTTGGAAAGTAAACAAATTCAGTTGACGAGTCGTTTTTTTATTGACGACATCGAAGCTTTGATGCAGTCGAAAACAGGGGAGCATATTCAATTGCAACCCGACTCAGATTCCGCGGTTATCGATCAATTCGTGGCGGCATTCTACCAAGAGAATTTGACCATAGAATGGGACGGAAAACCACAAGACATCAAGTATTTGGGACGGGAATACCAAGATGATCTATTGGTGGTTTATGCCGAAATTCAACCGTTTCCCTCTGCTGTTGATGAGCTAATTTTTACCGTAACATTTCTGACCGATTTTTTGCCCAGCCAGCAAAACATCATCCATTTTTCCGCCCCATCTAGCAAGAATAGTGTGTTGCTCAACCAAGCAAAAACCACCCACCGCATTTTTCTTTAATTGTTTGGGGAATTGGGCTATATTTGGTAACAAACAAACGAATATATACGAATGAAAAAGTACGCTTCTTTACTCTTCAGTCTCTTGCTAAGTGGAGTAGTATTTGCCCAGGATTCTTTGGTGCAAAAAGGACACACCAACAACAACAAGTTTAAACAGCTTTATGAAGAATTTGCAACGCCCAATCGTTTCCGCACCGCTTCTGGTGCACCGGGCGTAGACTACTACCAGCAACAAGTAGACTACAAAATGAACATCGTTCTAGACGACGCCAACACGCGTCTCTCTGGCGATGAAACCATTACCTACACCAACAATTCTCCCGATGCTTTGCCGTATCTCTGGGTGCAATTGGATCAAAACATTCGCAATGAAAACGATATGGAAACGGCGAAAAATCCATCCGGTGTAAGAAAGTTCCAAGGGGTAGAATCCTTCGTGAATGATTTTACTGGCGATAAATTTGTCGGAGGATTCAACATCGAATCGGTGAAAGATGCCGCAGGGAGACCCCTTCGTCATACGATCAACCAGACCATGATGCGGGTAGACCTCCCCACGCCATTGAAAAGCGGAGAACAATTTACATTTTCGATCAAATGGTGGTACAAAGTCAATAACCACGTGACCGACCGCGCGCGCTCTGGATACGAA
>WTJB01000222.1 GCA_011526335.1 Candidatus Arcticimaribacter sp. | reverse complement strand
TTAGACGATTTTACCGACAAATTCTTTAAAGTTTCAAAGTAAGTATAGGTTTTGGGGTTTTCTACCAAAAGCCGTACGAGTATGGCGTATCGATGAATCAACTTGGGGTTGTCCAAGGGTAAAAAGATAATTTCTTCCTGATCGATACGGTCTAGAGATTGATCTAGGGTAGATTGCAAATGAATTTTTTCGGAATAGGCCGTACCATAACAGGTGCGTTCCTCGGTTTCGCGGAGGATGACATCGGTACGGAAGGTATTGGTCCCCTCAAAACGCACAATAGCATCGTAGGGCGTCCAACGGGGGGCGACTATTTTATAGGTCTCTTCATATTCAAAACGATAGAGATGAGCATCATTTGTGGGACTTTCTGCATCAATGTAAACCCCAATGCCTGGTTCATCCAAGTCATTTGTTGTTGCCCGTGCTTCTAAAACTTCTAGATGACTTACAGCCGGTAATCCCATTGCCTCTGAGGCGTATTCTTTTCCGTCGGAAGTGATAATGTATACACTGTATGTTTTTCCGGCTTCTGCGGCAAAAGCCGTTACCGCTTCATAGCTATGATCGTCTTTTTCTCTGTAAAGAAAACGTTCTCCTTCGCTACTTCTTACCTCTACTTGGGCCCCCGATTCTAGCGTGGGTTCGCTGTTAAAGGCGAAAGAGCGCCCTAAAAAAACTTTATGCTTCTTTAGCTGATTGGTGATGTTACCATCTACAATTAAAATATTTTCAAAATCTTCTCGCTCAAAATCATAGTCCTCTGTACACGCATACAACAGGCAGGCTATGCTTATCAATAGAAGTCGATTTATCCAATGCTTTTTCATCATCTTAAAACGAAAAATTTAAATTTATGGCAGGAATAGGAACATTAAAGATGGAACTTTGGCGTCCCTTGATTTCTCCATTTTGAGTAACAAAATATACAGAGAAAGGATTATTTCTCCCAAAGACGTTATACACCGAGGCATTCCAACTGGTTTTTATTCGCCTTTTTTTCCCTGTTTTTTTGTTGTAATTCAAGCTTAGATCAACGCGATAATAGTCTGGGATACGAAATTCATTGCGATCGCTAAACAAAACATATTCGGCCTGATTAAAAATATAGTTCCCGCTGGGGAGGGTTACCGGCCTTCCTGTTTGGTAGGTGAGATTGCTAGAGAAGCTCAGGTTGGGATGCAACGCATAGGTCCAGGTAAGATTTACATCATGGGGTTTGTCATAGTTGGTCGGAAAAAAGTCTCCATTGTTCACACGTTCTTCAGAGAAAGGGCTATCGAGCTGTATCAAAGATCGCGAAAAGGTATAGCCCAACCATCCGGTATGTTTTCCGGATTTTTTACGTATCAAAAGTTCTACGCCATAGGCCTTTCCTTTGCCCTGAATTACTTCCGTTTCTATAAAAGGGTTAAGAAAGAGTTGGGCGCCTGTCTTAAAGTCGACCAAGTTGTTTTGCTTTTTATAAAACCCCTCGATTCCTACTTCTATCGCAGCATTGTCAAAGTAACTAAACACCCCCAGAGAAATTTGATCTGAAGATTGCGGCAAAAGGTGATTTGTAGAAATACGCCAGGTGTCTATAGGAGATGCAGTAGTGTTATTGGTGAGGCTGTGTATGAATTGATACATACGGAGTGCCGCAAATTTTATGGCGGTATTTTCTCCAATCTTATAGCGTCCTGCAATGCGGTAACTGGGGTAGGCATAGCGCGCAAAAACGTCCCCTTTTGGGATGGTGTTGGTCGTTAGTACAGTCAAATCACTTTTGGGAATTCCCTCTTGGTATTCGTTTTCAGTGTAGGGGCCAAAGGCAGCATATATTGCCAATTGAATGCCAAAGCTGACCCGTAAACGTTCTGAAAAATCGATCCGATCTGAGAAATAAAGACTCCCCTCCAGGGCATTTTCATCCTCCAAACTTCTTTTTAAGATCAAATCGGTAGAAGACAAGGGGCGTATAGTCCCCGGCACTATACCATAGCGTGTAAGGTTAGCCCCATAGGTAAGGGTATGCAACGAATCAACCAAAGAAGTAAACTTAAGTTTTACCCCTTGCGTTTTCATTTGGAATCCTCTTTCAAAATTATCGGATACCCCACCGTCATATCGGATGGCAAAGTCATATCCGCTATGATTTACCAATACGTCTACACTGTTTTTTTCATTGAATTGATGTTTCCAATTTATGGCAGCCAGGGCGTTGGAATAACGGTAGAGTGAATCTGAGGTGATACTAAAAGCATCTTGACTGTAATAGGTTGTCGCACTGATTTTGTCCTTAGCACCAATTTGATCTTCATAGGTAAGAATACCGTCTAAAAAGGAAGCAGAACTTTTTTTGAGTTTAGGATCTTTCAGGGCTTTTAAAATCCAATCGGAATGTGCTGATCGAAAGCCCAATAGCAGCCCAGACTTGTCTTTGCGGACAGGCAGTTGAACGGATGCATTTGCCGTGATTGGTCCAACCGAAATATCGCCCTTTGGCACTGATGTGGATGGAGATTGGGTCGTGATTTCAAAAACGGAAGAAGTACGTCCTTCATATTCGATCGGAATGTTTCCTTTATACACATTCAAACTTTCTATGGCAAAAGGATTTAATGCCTGAAAGATGCCAAAAAAATGATTGGGATTTACAATGGGAGTTCCGTTGAGTAGGATTAAATTTTGATCGGCCTTTCCTCCCCGAACATTAAACCCTGTGGCGGCCTCTCCTGTGGTCGAGATGCCGGGCAGTAGGGTAGCGGCTTTTAGAATATTTTGTTCTCCCAATAAAAGCGGAATTTCTTTTAACTCCGCCGTATTTAGGGTCGTTTTTCCAATCATCTCGCTTTCCAAAAGCGTTTTTTCATTGCTCACAATAACGACCTCGTCAAGGTTTTCTGTGGCTTCTTCTAAAAATACATTTAGCTTCCCGTCTTGATAAATTTCTATTTGATAAATTTTACTCTCATACCCCAATGCGCTAAGCTCGAGTACATGCGTACCCAAGGGCAGCGTAATGGCATATTTTCCATTGCTGTCTGACAGCGTACCCCTTCCCAATCCGGGGAGAAGTATATTGATGTCTTCCAAAGGGCCATTGTTTCCCGAGACAATTCCTTCGAGATTAAAATAAGAGCCGGAAACCCGTTGAATATCCCCAAAGACAATACTTTCTACCTTTTGTGCCTGTGCAAACAGCCCACAAAACAGGAATAGAAAAAGAAGGAGATACTTGTTATGCATACAGCGATGAAAATAAAGAATCTAGAAATACTAAGTACGATTCGTGTTGTTTTTTGCTCAAAAATTTAACCCCCTAGGCTACTAGAGACGATGCACAAAAGTTTACTTGGTTTCCAAGTCATTTAAGGGACGATAGAATTTTCCATTTTCATCATCCCAAACAAAATCACTGGATATTTTTTCGGTCAGCGGGTTGTAAAATACTTCGATATATTTTCGCTGACGAAAACCTTTTACCCTTACTTGTGCGATAAAGCTGTGATAATGATGTTTGCTGTAGGGACTGATAAAGGTGGAATAGGAATTCCATATGATATTTCGGGTGTATTCTACATTGTCAAAATTTTCGCGCACAAAATTTTTCACCATTTTATTGATGCGATTGATGTTCAGCGGCACCAATTCGTTTTGACCATTGTTTTTTTCTTCAATCATCTGAACATAGTTGGCATGTTCTCCGGTCAAGTCTTCTAGGGTAGGTTTTTGTTCTTGGTTGGCAATTTCCAAGGCAACCAAGTCGGGTTTTCTTCGCTCGCGTTCCAAGTAAAAAGGATCTACGTAAAAATCTTCTTCATAAATAGACCATTTATACGGTCCCGATACTGTTTTTGAGTAAGGATTATAATCTACTTCTATAAACCGAATTTCGTCGAGTTCATTGATGATTACACGTGCAATGAAACTGTGGTAGTGTCGCCGATAAGAATGACTGGTAAAAGTATGATAGGCATCCCAGATGATATTGTCAGTAAATTTGACTACATCGGGATATTTTTCATCGATAAAAAAGTTGATCTTTTTTTTGATTTCGTCAATATTAATCGGAACAATTTCTCCTCTGATGTTATCCAATCCACGGTGTTCAACGATAAAATCTTTTATCTGAACTCTTTCATCTTGTGCAAAACTGGGAGAAAACAATCCCAAGGCTACCAAAACAAAAGTGGCAAGCGTCTTAAAATTCATTGGTCTTTGTTAAAATATAGTGATTAAAGATAAGAATTATTTTACGGCCAGCTTGTGGTTCTTTTGTTTGCACAAAAAAACCCTCCTAGGAGGGTTTTTTAAACGTGATGTATTCCCTTTAGGGTTTAGCAAATTGTTCCATTCCGGTAATTTTTCCATCTAAATCAAAATAGAAAATTTCCATCAGGTCTTTTTCCCAGGTTGTTCCGTTTTTAAAGTTTCTTTTTTCATGAGAATATACAATTACTCCTGAAGAAGCGTCGGTATTGGCAATTTTAATGGGGATAATAGAGTAGAGTGTCCAATTCACTGAAGCAAAAGGAGCAAAGAAATCCTTCATTTCACTATTTTTAAGTGTCATTTTATTGCCTTCATAGTCATTTGAGGTAAATGTTTCTCCAAAGATTTCACGCATGCCGTCAATATCCATACGATTGTAGGCGGCAGCAAGCGCCTCTATTGCTTTTGTTTCGTTTCTGTTCGAAAACATAAAGGGTCTCCCACTGTATTCTCCTTCTTTTTTCCCAAAATATTTCCCACCGTATCGGCGACCAAAGTTTACTGAGTCCATGGCTACCCACTGTTTAAAGCCGGCTACCTTTCCAGAAGCATCCAATCGAAATTGTTCCATAAGGTCAAGTTTTTCATAAGATCCGTTTTTATAAACGCGCTCTTCTTTTGACCAGGCGAGTATATGACGGTAAGATCCGTCCTCTAAACTAAGCGGGATAACTTTATATGGGGTCATTGATATACTTTCCATAGAGTCAAACCAGTTGTTTGTTTTCTCTTCCCCATTTTCTCCAATAAATTCTTCAGTGTACATTGTTAAAAGCC
>WTJB01000194.1 GCA_011526335.1 Candidatus Arcticimaribacter sp. | reverse complement strand
CACAGCACAATTTTTTGCTTCGGGTCATGGCCAATTCAAAGCCTTTTTTAGCCAAACGTTGAATTTCTTCACGGTGATAGGTACAGGTATCAAAAGCCGTATTCCCCTCATTTAGGCGTCCGCGTTCTCCGAAGTAAATTCCCCCGGTCAATTCACGTAAAAATACCAAATCGGTGCCTTCTATACGCTCTTGCTTTAAGGGCGACTTGTCTAAAAGAGACGGGAAAGTAAAGGTAGGGCGGACGTTGGCAAACAACCCCAGTTTTTTACGCATACGCAACAAGCCTTGCTCTGGACGTACCTTGGCAGAAGGATCATTGTCAAAACGGGGTAAACCAATGGCACCAAAGAGGACAGCGTCTGCCGCTTCGCAAATGGCATGGGTTTCATCGGGGTAGGGGTCACCTACTGCATCTATAGCGGCAGCTCCTGTAAGGGCAGGCGTCCAGCTTATCTCATGACCAAATTTATCGGCAATGGCGTTACTTACTTTTACAGCCTGATCAATGATTTCAGGTCCAATGCCGTCTCCGGCCAATAGGGCAATGTTTAGTTTCATATTTAAAGTACTATACTGTTTAACATTTTTTCTGTGGCTTTTATCGCTGATACGGTTTGATCAGAATCCAATCCACGGGTAATAAATTCTTTGTTTTCATGCAACCACGTAATGCTGGTTTCACATAGGGCATCCGAATTACTTCCTGGAGGAATATGTACGGCATAGTCCGTCAATCGCGGTAATTCTTTTCCTTTCTTTTTATAAATTTTTCGCAATGCATTGATAAAGGCATCGTATTGGCCATCACCCGAAGCATTTTCTTCGATTAGCTCTCCGTCAATTTCCACAGAAACGGTTGTAGAGGGTTGTAGTCCTTTGGCATGGGTCAACACATAAGATTTGATCACCACATGTTGATCTTCCGACGCACTGTCTAAAACATCCGAAATGATATAGGGCAAGTCGTGGGTGGTAACTTTTTGTTTTTTGTCTCCTAGCTCTATGATGCGTTGGGTTACTTTTTTTAGCTCCTCATCGTTAAGGGTCAATCCTAATTCTTGTAAGTTTTTTACAATATTGGCTTTCCCCGAGGTTTTGCCTAGCGCATAGGAGCGTTTCCGTCCAAAGCGTTCCGGTAGAAGATCATTAAAATAAAGGTTCTTTTTAGAATCTCCATCGGCATGAATTCCGGCTGTTTGCGTAAAGACATTAGCCCCTACAATGGGTTTGTTTACTGGGATTCTAAAGCCTGTAAAGGTGGCGACCAATTGGCTAACTTTATAGAGGGATTTTTCCTTGATATTGGTTTTTACCTCCGGAATAAAATCATTGATCACAGCTACTACAGAAGCTAAGGGAGCATTTCCAGCACGTTCTCCCATACCATTTACGGTAAGGTGAAGGCCATGTACTCCGGCTTTTACCGCTTCCATAGCATTACTTACCCCAAGATCATAGTCATTGTGCCCATGAAAATCAAAATGCATATCAGGATATCGCACAATAATCTCCGCAAGAAAATTATGTGCCTCTTGAGGGGTTAGTACCCCGAGGGTATCAGGCAATAGAATACGTTCTACCGTTTGGGTAGACAAAAAGTCCAAGAAAGCGAAGACATAGGCTTTGTCATTGCGCATTCCATTACTCCAGTCCTCTAAATACACATTAGTTGTAATGCCTTTTTCTTGGGCTAAAGCAATCGTTTGGGCAATGTCACTAAAATGCTGTTCTGGAGACTTCTTTAACTGATATTTAAGATGATTTAGCGATCCTTTGGTCAATAGGTTTTGAACTTTTGCCCCTGAGTTTACCATCCATTCAATAGAACGACCGTTATCGACAAAAGTAAGGATCTCTACTTGCTGCAATAGGTTGTTTTCCTCCGCCCATTGGGTAATGCGTTTTACGGCCTCAAATTCGCCCTCGGATACTCTTGCCGAAGCGATTTCTATACGATCAACATTGAGCTCCTCCAACAGCAGTTTGGCGAGGGTTAATTTTTCTGATGCGGAAAAAGAAACACCCGATGTCTGTTCACCATCCCTTAAGGTGGTGTCCATGATTTCTATATTACGCGGTGTAGTGACGCCCAAAATTATAGTTTATAAAGGGGTATTGGCGGCAAAGGTTTTGATGTCTTCTTTGATATTGAGTAAGTAGTCGATATCATCAAAACCATTGGTCATGTTTCCTTTTTTATACGCATTGATCGCAAAAGATTCAGACGATCCTGTACTGCTCAAGCTTAGGGTCTGTGCAGGAAGATCTACGACCAATTCCGTTGCTGGATCTTTTTCTATTTCAGCAAAAATTTCTGCTAAAAACTCTGGAGACACTTGTACGGGTAGTACCCCAATGTTTAAACAATTGTTCTTAAAGATATCGGCAAAAAAACTCGATACGACACAGCGAAAACCATAATCATATACGGCCCAAGCGGCATGTTCTCTAGAAGAACCCGATCCAAAATTCTTTCCACCCACTAGGATTTTTCCACTGTATTTTGGATTGTTTAAAACAAAATCCTCCTTGGGAGTATTGTCTTGGTTGAATCGCCAATCACGGAACAAATTATCACCAAAGCCTTTTCGCTCTGTAGCTTTTAAAAAGCGAGCGGGGATGATTTGATCTGTATCAACATTTTCTATCGGTAGGGGTACAGCTGTGCTGTTCAGTACTGTAAATTTATCGTATGCCATAATGTTTAGAGTAAAGTTCTAGGATCAGTTACTTTTCCGGTTACTGCAGCGGCAGCTGCTACTATAGGACTGGCCAAAAGGGTACGCGATCCTGGGCCTTGTCGTCCTTCAAAATTTCGGTTGGATGTACTTACCGCATATTTTCCGGCAGGTATTTTATCATCATTCATGGCCAAGCAAGCAGAACAACCGGGTTCTCTCAATTCAAAACCTGCGTCATGCAATTGATCTAATATTCCTTCTTCTTTAATGGCATTCAATACTTTATGTGAGCCGGGCACCAACCAAGCCGTAACATTATCTGCCTTTTTTCGTCCTTTGATTACTTCTGCAAAAGCGCGAAAATCTTCTATACGTCCATTGGTACAACTTCCCAAGAAAACAAAATCGATGGGTTTGCCAATCATGTCTTCTCCTTCATTATATCCCATATAGTTAAGGGATTTTTGATAGGTTGCTGCGCCACCTTCTACAGTGTCTGCTGTGGGTATTTCATTGGTAATCCCCATTCCCATCCCCGGATTGGTTCCGTAGGTAATCATGGGTTCAATTTCACTCGCATCAAAGTGGTATTCTTTGTCAAAGGTTGCTCCCTCATCTGTATACAGCGTATCCCAATAAGCTTTGGCTGTATCCCAGGCTTCCCCTGTAGGGGTGAATTCTCTCCCTTGTATATAATCAAAGGTTTTTTCGTCTGGGGCAATCATACCGCCACGGGCGCCCATTTCAATAGAAAGGTTACATACCGTCATACGACCTTCCATGCTCATACTTTTAAACACATCACCCGCATATTCAACAAAATATCCTGTCGCACCAGAGGTGGTTAGCCTAGAAATAATGTAGAGGGCAACATCTTTTGGGGTAACACCTTTTCCGAGTGCTCCGTTGATGTTAATGCGCATGCTCTTGGGCTTGGGTTGCATAATGCATTGGGTAGAGAGTACCATTTCTACTTCTGAAGTTCCAATACCAAATGCGATAGCACCAAAGGCTCCGTGCGTAGAAGTGTGCGAATCTCCACACACAATGGTTGCACCCGGTTGTGTAATTCCATACTCTGGACCTACTACGTGTACAATACCATTTTTTTCGTGTCCTAACCCCCAGTACGAAATGCCATGTGCATTTGCGTTTTCTTCCAACGCTTTTAATTGATTGGCGGAAAGTGGATCTTCTACCGGAAGGTGTTGATTGATGGTCGGGGTATTGTGGTCTGCAGTAGCAAAAGTGCGTTCTGGATACAATACAGGAATGTTTCTGTTTTTTAAGCCTAAAAACGCTACAGGACTCGTTACTTCATGTACCATATGACGATCGATAAATAAGATATCAGGTCCATCTTCTACATGTTGTACTACGTGCGAATCCCAAACTTTGTCAAAAAGTGTCTTCTTCATTTTGAAGTAAATATTGGATTTAAATGTTTGCCGCTTCAACGATTTTTGGAATATCGTCGTCGCTTATTTCTTTTTGGATATCAGCTAGTTTTAAAAACTCTTGATATACTTTGTCAAGTTGTATTTTGTCTAGTTCAAAACCTATGTTTTTTGCACGGTAGGCAAGGGCTGCTCGACCACTTCTAGCAGTAAGAACAATAGCGGATTCCGTAACGCCCACATCATGGGGGTTCATGATTTCATAGGTTTCTCTATTCTTTATCACACCATCTTGGTGTATTCCTGAACTGTGGGCAAAGGCATTTGCTCCAACAATGGCTTTATTGGGTTGTACCATCATTCCCATACTGTCAGAAACCAGTTGGCTAGTACTGTATAAAAGTTTTGAATCTACACGTGTATCGAGGTTCAGCGTAGGGTGTTGACGCATGATCATAACCACTTCTTCTAATGAGGTGTTTCCTGCACGTTCTCCAATACCGTTTATGGTGCATTCTATTTGACGAGCCCCATTCAGTACCCCAGCGATAGAGTTGGCTGTCGCTAAGCCAAGGTCATTATGGCAATGGCAAGAAAGCGTTGCTTTATCTATTCCTTTAACGTTTTCTTTCAGGTATTTTATTTTCGCACCGTATTCTTCGGGCAGACAGTATCCTGTGGTATCCGGAATGTTTAGAACAGTTGCACCTGCGGCAACTACAGCTTCACATACCCGAGCCAAGAATTCATTATCTGTTCTTCCTGCATCCTCGGCATAAAACTCGACGTCCTCGACAAAAGTCTTGGCATAACTTACAGCGGCAACAGCACGTTCAATGATTTGATCGCGTGTAGAATTAAATTTGTATTTGATATGAGAATCGGAGGTTCCTATTCCCGTATGAATGCGAGGTAACTTCGCGTATTTTAGGGCATCAGCAGCAACTTCGATGTCCTTTTTAACGGCACGGGTAAGCCCACAAACGGTTGCGTTT
>WTJB01000316.1 GCA_011526335.1 Candidatus Arcticimaribacter sp. | reverse complement strand
GTCGAAAAGCGTTCATGAGGTAGCAAAAAGTTGGTCGATGTGTTTAAAACTTTTGAATTCTAACGCATTGCCGGAAGGGTCATAAAAGAACATCGTTAGCTGTTCTCCCGGTAGTCCTTCAAAACGAAGGTAGGGGGCGATTTGAAATTCAATGTTTTGGTCGATCAATCTTTGGCTAAAATTTTGAAATACTTCCCAGTCCAAAACAACGCCAAAGTGAGGCACAGGCACAGCTTTTCCATCAACTTCATTAAAGTGCTTATAGCCTTTATGGCTTTTGTCTTCATGCAGAACAAGTTGATGGCCAAAAAAATCATAATCTGCCCACTGTTCACTAGAACGCCCTGGGGTACAACCTAAAATTTCTTCATAAAAGGAAACAGCCGCCGCTAAATCATTCACAGGAATCGCTAAATGGAAAGGGGTTAATGATGCCATACGTAAAGGTACATAATTTTAGGAGAAGGCCACTAGAAAGTGGTATCTTTGCACCTCATGGATAAGACAACTCAAGAACAAGTAGATGCGGGAATAATGCTTCCCTTAATGGAGGCCTTTTATACCCTACAAGGCGAGGGCTATTACAAAGGAAGTGCGGCTTATTTCATTCGTATTGGTGGCTGCGATGTGGGCTGCCACTGGTGTGATGTAAAAGAGAGTTGGGACGCAGAGAAGCACCCCCCCACCGCTATTGATACCATTGTAAGAGAAGCTAAAAAATATTCAGACACCATAGTGATTACCGGGGGCGAGCCCTTAATGTGGGACATGACGCCCTTGACAACTGCCTTAAAAGAAGCGGGATTAAAAATTCATATTGAAACTTCAGGCGCCTATGCAATCACAGGGCATTGGGACTGGTTTTGTTTATCACCAAAGAAAAATAAGTTACCTACTCAAGAGGCGGCTGCTCGTGCCGATGAACTCAAAGTGATTATCTACAATAAAGATGATTTCCGCTTTGCGGAAGAACAAGCAAAAAGGGTAGGGAAAGATTGTGTATTGTATCTTCAGCCCGAGTGGAGCAGACGAGAGGAAATGATGCCCTTAATGGTCGATTATGTCTTGGCCAACCCACAGTGGAAAGTCTCCCTGCAAACCCATAAGTACCTCAATATTCCTTAGGCTACCACTAGGCGAGCGAGGTAATCATAATTTGGGCCATCTAATATTTTTTCACAGTTGAAACCCGCTAATTCTGCGGCTTGAGACAGATGTTCAAAATCTAAATAGAGCCATGGAAATTCTTCGGTTTCACCTTTAAAGCCAATCCCAAAATCCAGCTCTCCGTAATAGGTCGCAGCATTGCGCCAATCGTCTTGATCCTCTTCTTCAAAAAGGTAAATCAGATCAGAAGAATCTAGTAGGATTTGTCCCCCAGGGGCCAGCAAGCTTTTTAAATGGATGAGTAAAGGCAAAACACCTTGGAAGTCTTTCGCTACTCCTAGACCATTCATTAGGAGTAAAAGCGTATCAAAGCCTCCTTCCTTAAAATCGAGAATAGATTGATGAAAGACTTGATTTACTCCTCGTTCTTTAGCGATTTGGGCTGCACCCAAAGAGCTGTCTACTGCACATACGCTCAAGCCTTTTTCGTTTTGTAAGTACAAGCTATGACTTCCACTACCACAACCTATATCGAGCACTTTCCCTTTGGAAAGTGCTAAGGCTTTTTGTTCGATAGCCGGCATTTCTTGATAGTTACGAAAGAAATAAGACAGGGGGACAGGATCTTCTTCTGTTAAAGAAGTCCATGTGATGAGTTGTTGTTCCCCAGGGGATTGGTGATAATCCAGCAAGGCTTTTCCAAAGAGATCGTTCAAAATAAAGTAGTTTTGTTAAAAATTAAGTCGCATGCGCAAGAAGTTAGAGCAATTACCACAACGGGCCAAAGATACGGCAAGGGAAACGAAAACTTTTTTTCAGCGATTAAAAAAGCGTCCGCCTAAAAAGCTAGATGAAATTACCCAAGAGATTCACGAAGAAGTTTTTGCCCAAACCAACTGCCTTGATTGTGCCAATTGCTGTAAAACTACTGGCCCTTTATTTGAGCGAAAAGACATTGACCGAATAGCGAAATATTTACGGATGAAACCGGCTCAGTTTGAAGCAAAATATTTGCGTGTAGATGAAGACAATGATTGGGTTTTGCAGTCCCTGCCCTGTTCTTTTTTGGCGGCAGATAATAGCTGTTTGATTTATGAGGTTCGTCCAAAAGCATGTCGTGAATTTCCGCATACAGACCGCCCCAAAATCTATCAGATTGCACAGCACACACAAAAGAATGTTGCCATCTGTCCTGCGGCTTTTACGATAGTCGAAAAAATGAAGGAACGCCTACTTTAGTTAGGGTAGAGGAGGTATTTTTTTCGGATTGCTTTAAAGGCGGAAAGCTCAGGCTCCCAACTTCTGCGGATTTCTTCTTCTGACCATCCTTTTTCGATTTGTTCTTGCAAGCTTTTTGTCCCTGCCAACTTTACAAAGCCTTTCTTAAAAAAGTTTTCTTTTTCTGGGTAGTGGTGGTAGGCTTTTAAAAGCCATTTGAGTTCTAATTTATCCAATCGTGGGTGTGAAACTAAATTTTCTCCAAAGCACTTTTGTCCTTGTAGCTTGGGTTTTTTTGCCCCAAAATTTGGTTGGGGGATAAAGCTAAACGTCTCTTGAAAATAGGGATGCCCATAGCGTTGAAATTGTTGCTCTGTTCCACGACCAATACTGACAGGTGTTTGCTCAAATAAACACAAGCTTGGATAAAGATTTATGGCTGTTGCGTTGGGCAGGTTGGGTGAGGGTCGTACAGGAAGATCATAAGACGTGCTATGGGTATATCCTTTAATTTTAATCACGGTAAGATCGCATTGCGCTTCTCCTGCTAGCCATTTTTCTCCATTGATCATGTTTGCAAATTCTCCGAGTGTAAGTCCGTGTACGATAGGGATGTTATGCATTCCTAAATATCCTTTATAGGCATCTTCCATGACCGGGCCATCTACATAATGTCCATTCGGGTTGGGACGATCCAAAAGAATTAGAGAGATGTTGTTTTCTGCACATGCCTCCATAGTCAAGTGTAGGGTAGAAAGATAGGTGTAGAACCGCGCTCCCACGTCTTGTAAATCGAAGAGTAAAACATCAATATTTTCAAGGTGTTGAGCTTGTGGTTTTTTGTTTTTTCCATGCAAAGAAATGATGGGGAGTTGTGTCAGAGAATCCAGTTCATCTTTTATAATCGCTCCGTTATCTTCTCTAGACCGAAAACCGTGTTCAGGAGCAAAAATTTTAACGAGTTTTACATTTCTTGCCAGTAGCGTATCTACTAAATGCGTAGGCTTTTGGGGTGCGTACAATTGGCTGGCGGCATGAGCCACTAGGCCAACACGTTTTTGATTAAGCAGGGGTAGGTATTCCTCTAATTGTTCGGCTGCAGGGGAGAGGGAGTGCTCTTGCGCATATCCTAGGAAAGAGATGCTGTAAAACCCAATTAAAAACGTAATTTTGGTAAACAACCGGATAATATTCTGCATTTGAATTTTGAGTTTTTTATTGCGACACGTATGCGGCAAAATGCCCAGAACGAAAGTAGTGTTTCATCTCGAATAATAAAAATAGGGATATTGGCCATTGCCTTGGGGATGGTCATGATGCTGATTGCTATGGGAACAGGCATGGGACTTCAAAAAGCCATTCGAGACAAAACCATCTCGTTTAGCAGTCATCTTAAAATCGCTCCTTTTGAAAATAACCATTCTGCATTAAGTGTTCGGCCCATAAACACATCCGATGTAGCGATTCCAAAAGAAATATCTTCTGAAATAGATGCGCTTTATCCTGTCATAAATATGGGGGGATTGTTAAAATCTAAGCAAGAATTTGAGGGCGTAATTTTTAAGGGAGTCGATGCACAATATCCTAAGGAAAAAATTGAGCCTTTTCTTTTAGAAGGGCGATTCCCGAATTTAGATTCGCTCCTGAGTAATGAGATTTTACTGTCTAAAACACTTTCAGATCGATTATTGCTTTCCGTAGGGGACCGCGTTACAGCATATTTTCAAAATCAAAATAATCCTGCGCTTCCGCGAACACGTTTTTTTACCGTTGCGGGCATTTATGAAACAGGCTTTCCCGATTTTGACAACACCTATCTTTGGGGAGATCTTCAGCACTTGCAGCGGATAAAAAGTTGGGAGAAGCATCAAGTAGGAGGCTATGAAGTTTTTTTAAAGCAAGAAGACCAATTGACCGCTATTGCTGAACAAATCTACAGTCAACTCCCTTCAGATATTGATGTCCAGACGATAGAAGAGCTCTACAGAAGTGTTTTTGACTGGATTACCCTTTTCGATTTTAATATCCTCATTATCATTTTTATTATGATTGTTGTCGGGACCCTAAATATGGCCACCGCCTTGCTGGTCTTAATTTTGGAACGAAGTCGCATGGTGGGGATACTCAAATCTTTGGGGTCAACCTCGGGCAGTATTCAAAAAATATTTTTGTGGAATGCGATGTATATAATAGCAAAAGGAATGATGATAGGAAATGCGATTGGGCTGTCCTTGTTGTTCGTACAAAAAAACACAGGCTGGATTCAATTGGATCCGGCAACGTATTTTGTTCGAGAAGTCCCTGTTTATGTAGGAATCCTACCTGTTTTACTATTGAATGTTTTTGTTTTAGTTAGCTGTACTTTTCTGCTCTGGTTTCCATCACGGGTTATTGGGAAAATTGACCCAGTAAAAGCCTTGCGTTTTCGATAAAGATATAGCCAAATCTCTCTAAATTTTAAAGGAGAAGACGTATCTTTGTAGGGAAGTAAATCGAATGAAATACGCCAAAAATATCTTAGAAACCATAGGGAATACTCCCTTAGTCAAACTCAATTCCCTCACCGCTGAAATTCCCGCTTTGGTTTTAGCAAAAATAGAGAGTTTTAATCCGGGTAATTCTGTCAAAGACAGAATGGCATTAAAAATGGTAGAAGACGCAGAAGCTGATGGGCGTTTGCAGCCCGGGGGGACCATAGTAGAGGGAACCTCGGGGAACACTGGGATGGGATTAGCGCTAGCCGCAATTGTTAAAGG
>WTJB01000239.1 GCA_011526335.1 Candidatus Arcticimaribacter sp. | reverse complement strand
CGCTTAGGATGAGAAGCTATACTCAAACACAGTTTTTCTTTGGTCGAGCCAACATCCCAGAGCAAGGCATCTTCCTTTATGTTATCTAAAAGTTGGGGTAATAATAAAACACTAGCTTTTACCGGGATGCTTAGAATTATCCTATCGGCTTGCGCAATATTATCCAAAGAATCTTTTCTGTCGATCACGCCCAATTCCAAGGCCGTGTCTAAATGATCTTCATTTTTATCTATACCGTGAATTTGGATACCTGCATCCATTCGTTTTAGATCCAATGCCATAGACCCTCCAATCAAACCAACACCAATGACAAATACTTTCATTTTTGTAAACGATTAATTGCGGTTTGAATTTTTTGTTCCTCAATACAAAGGGAAAAACGGATAAAGCCTTCGCCTTGTGAACCAAAAATGGTTCCTGGGGTAATGAAAATATCTTTTTCGTATAAAATTTGATCGATAAAGGTTTCCGCTGAAGGACTTCCTTGTGGGAGTTTACACCAGAGAAACATACCCACACTTTTAGGATCAAAAGTGGTGTTAAGAACCGTTGCAAGTTCTTCCACTTTTGCCCTTCTACTTCTATAAACGGCATTGAGTTCTTCTTGCCAAGATTTTTCTATTCTTAAAGCGGCAATGGCGCCTTGCTGGATGCCATAAAACATTCCAGAATCCATGTTACTTTTTACTTTTAGTACCGCATTGATCAAGTCGGCATTCCCCAAAAGCATCCCAACACGCCATCCGGCCATGTTAAAGGATTTACTCAAAGAATTGAGTTCGAGAGCAACTTCTTTTGCCCCTTCTATTGCTAAAATACTTGTAGGTGTATCATTGAGGATAAAACTGTACGGATTATCATTCACTAAAAGAATATTGTTCTTTTTTGCCCAATCTATCAAGCGTTTTAGCGTAGCTTCTTCCGCTTGAGCCCCAGTAGGCATATGCGGATAATTGAGCCACATCAATTTGATGTTTTGGGTGTCTAAAGCTTCTAAAGCTTCAAAATCAGGTTGCCAGTTGTTTTCATTTTTTAGCGCATAAAAAATGGGTTTAGCTTGCACCAACTGGCTTACAGAACTGTATGTAGGATAACCGGGATTGGGTATTAACACCTCATCACGTGGATTTAAAAACGCCATAGAAATATGCATGATTCCTTCTTTGGATCCCATAAGGGGAAGGACTTCATTTTCATAATGCAATGAAACGCCATAAGAGCGTTGATAAAATTCAGCTATCCCTTGACGTAGTTCAGGTAAGCCCTGATAACTCTGATACATATGTGCTCTAGGGTGAGACATGCCTTGATCTAAGGCTTGTACTACTGCAGGATGCGGAGGAAGGTCAGGACTCTCAATTCCCATATTTAGGATAGGCTTTCCTTGTTGTTGTAATTGTGCTACCTCACGCAACTTTTTTGAAAAGTAGTATTCCTTAACACTCGCTAGTCGTTCTGCTGTTGAAATATTCATGCTTTTGCGTTTTGGTATTCGCCTAAAATTTTAAACTCTAAGGCCATGATCTTTAAAATAGAATGCGCTTTTTGAAATTGGGTGTACTCATCAAAGGTAACATCAACAAAAAAGGCATATTTCCCTGGGGTTTCTATCACGGGTAGGGATTGGATTTTTGTGAGGTTCAATAAACAATCGCTCATGACATTTAAGACAGTGGCCAAGCTTCCACGCTGATGATCCAAGATAAACTTCATCGAAGCCTTATTTATTTGATCTTTTTCTATTGCCGCTTGATTTTTGCTGACGATCACAAAGCGTGTAACGTTATTCTTAATGGTTTGTATGGAGTTCCCTAAAATATCAAGACCATAAATTTTTGCTGCAGTGGCACTTGCGATTGCTCCGATGTTTTTATTGTTTTCAGCGGCAATTTTTCGCGCGACATCAGCCGTATCTTCTGCCTCCACCAAACGAATATGGGGGTAATTTTTAAAATATTTTTTACACTGAAGTAAAGCCATAGGATGCGAATGTACTTCTTGAATATCCATTATTGTTTGACCGGGCGAAACCATAAAGTTATGGTCAATAGATAAATGATACTCCCCCACTATACTGAGGTTATTTTGGTCAATTAAAGCATAGTTGGGGATGATAGAACCCGCAATAGAATTTTCTATGGCCATTACCGCTTGGTCAACATTTCCTTCAATGAGGTGCTCTACCAAGACATCGAAGCTAGCGCATTCTTCCAGTCCGATAGCATCACCATAGTAATCTATTGCTACCTGATGATGAAAAGATCCTTTGATCCCTTGTATGGCTATTTGATGCTTTGTCTGTGACATACCAAAAAAAAAGTCCTGAAACTTTCAGGACCTTATATTTTCTTTCTTTATATAACAAAAGTCCTTACTGCTCCGAGAAGAAGTAGTAAAAATTGTTGTAATAAAAGAAAGTATTTTTCATTTTTTTTGATTTGGACAAAAATAAACTCGATTTTTAAATAAACAAATTATTTAGTCACTTTTATTAACCCCATTATGTTCTTAATTAAAAATTAAATCATGAAAAACATCATTCGAATAGTCTTTGTATTGTTGATTGTATCCTGTTCAACAGAAAGTAAAAAAAGAGAAGGAAACTGGAATGATTTTCCGCTACTAGAAGTTGACATCAAAGGGCTTCAAGAAGACTATGCTAAAGGAACAAGATCGATTGAAGAAGTAACGGCATTGTACTTAGACCGCATAGAACAAATTGATAAAAGTGGCCCAACATTACGTGCTATTATTGACATCAACCCCAATGCATTATCATTCGCTAAAACGCTCGATAAAGAAAGAGTAGCGGGAAAATCCCGAGGCCCTCTACACGGAATTCCGATAGTACTTAAAGATAATATCGACACCCAAGACCAACCCACCACTGCAGGATCACGAGCCTTAAAAGGATCTATTCCACTGAAAGACAGTGAAATAGCTAAAAAACTTAGAGCAGCAGGAGCGGTAATTTTAGGCAAAGCCAATTTGAGTGAATGGGCCAACTTCCGCGGTCAACACTCCAGTAGTGGTTGGAGCGGAATTCAAGGGCAAACAAAGAACCCCTATGTATTGACCAGAAACCCTTGTGGTTCAAGTTCGGGCTCGGGCGTGGCGGTATCCGCCAATCTTACCCTTTTAGCCATCGGAACAGAGACCAATGGATCTATCGTATGCCCTTCTCATGCCAACGGAGTTGTGGGGATAAAACCCACGGTAGGACTCATTAGCCGTAGAGGAATAATCCCCATTTCCTTTACACAAGACACTGCAGGACCTATGGCAAGGACAGTCACAGATGCTGCCCTGGCCCTTGGGGCATTGGTGGGAATAGATTCTACCGACAGTAAAACCCTAGCGAGTGTAGAAAAATACCATAACGACTACAGTACTTTTTTAAACAAAGAAGGACTACAAGGAAAGCGTATAGGCATCTATACTGCCCCTTTTGGGAATAATAAAGCGGTAGATCAGCTGAGCCAAAAGGCCATAGAAATCATGAAAGAAAAAGGAGCAGAACTCGTTGAGATAGAAACCATTGCGCCAAGGGGAACAGGAAGCCATTCCTTTCAAGTCATGTTGCATGAATACAAGGCCGGTTTAAATGATTATTTTGAACAGTTGGGAGAGAATGCACCCATAAAAACACTTGAAGAACTCATTGCTTTTAACTTAAAGGATAGTCTAGAGTTGAAGTATTTTAATCAAGCCTATCTAAAAATGGCTCAAGAAAAAGAAGATCTGAATAGCGATGCCTATAAAACGGCCTTAGAAAATCTACAACGTATGAGCCAGCAAGAGGGGATCGACCGAGTGATGAACGAACATCAGCTCGATGCAATCATTGCGCCGACGGGAAGTCCTGCGTGGAGTACCGACTGGTTGAATGGAGATAATTTTCATCTTGGAAGTTCTTCCCCAGCCGCTTGGGCAGGATACCCGAACATCACGGTGCCTATGGGAGATATTCATGGCTTACCCGTTGGGCTTTCGATTTTTGGTACAGCATGGTCTGAAGGCAAATTGATTGAAATCGCCTATGCTTTTGAGCAAGCCACCCAAGCACGTATTGTTCCTACATTTAGAGAAAACGACGAAGAATAATGGCTTTTTTGAAGAAGAGAAAAAGCAGAAAACCTGTATCTTTAAAATAAAAATAGTGAGCTTAAAACTAGCAGAGGTAAACAAATGGTATGGAGATCTTCAGGCCTTAAAATCTGTAACTTTTGATCTAAAAAAAGGAGAAATTGTAGGTCTGTTGGGGCCAAACGGTGCAGGAAAAACAACTTTGATGAAAATCTTGACCGGGGCGCTAGAACAATGGGAAGGCGACATCATCTTTCAAGAAAAAGAGTTAAAAGAACACCTACAATTTGTACAATCAAACACAGGGTATTTGGCAGAAAACAACCCCCTCTACCTAGAAAAAAACGTACATGAATACCTCCTTTTCATTGCCTCGCTTTACAAAATTAAACATTCTGACCTAGAAAAAACGCTGAGGCAAGTAGGGCTTGAGGATAAAAAAAAGACCAAAATCGCTTCGCTGTCAAAAGGTTACCGTCAAAGGGTAGGACTAGCAGCTGCCTTATTGCACAACCCCAGTCTTTTGATTTTAGATGAACCCAGTACAGGGCTAGATCCAAACCAAATGATTGAGATACGCGCCCTGATTCGTGCACTTGGAAAGGACAGAATGGTATTGTTTTCTACCCACATCCTATCTGAAGTCGAAAGTGTGTGTGATCGAGTCATCATTATCAATAAAGGAGAAGTAGTAGCCGATCAGTCCATGGATAGCTTGCGAAAAAACCAAAGCCAAATCATCGCGGTTGAGTTTGATTATCGGGTGGAAACCGAAGCGCTAGCTAAAATTGAAGGCGTCGAAAAAGTGGTCAACACCTTTGATTTTAAATACGAGATTCACTGCAGTGGCAGCCAAGATCTACGGCCCAAAATATTTGATTTTGCCCATGACAACGCACTAAAAATATTGATGCTGCAACAAAAAAACATCAAGCTAGAACAATTGTTCCAAAGCTTGACTGAGGCTTAAAAAATAGCTTCAGCGATGGCTTTAATG
>WTJB01000157.1 GCA_011526335.1 Candidatus Arcticimaribacter sp. | reverse complement strand
AAACAAGCCTGCGAGCTCTTTTGATACAGGAAAGGAATTTGCCTCTAATCCGTCAAGATTTTCTTGGAAGAAAGCCAAGAAGCGTCTCAAATAATACAGGGTAACCATCGATACACCATTACCAACCAAGGCATTGTTGGCATCATTCCATTCGGGGCGTTGTGTGTTTAGCCATATTCCAGCTTCGGGCACAAAGTTGGAAAGTTTGGCCAGTACGGTAGCCAGTATTTTTTCGATGAAATTAACGCGATATACCTCCTTATCCTGGGTGGTTAATAAAGCACCATCGGCCCCGAGCTCATCTCTTTGCTGGCGAATTTTAGCGTCTCCGGCATGATCAAAGAGGATGGTGTTTTTCGGATCTTTTACGATCTCCTTATAGGATTTAATTCGATAAGGTACATTGGCGTAAACAAAATATTCTTGTTGGTAGAGTGCTTTGAGTTTTTCTGGATAGAAATCTTCGATGAATTCCAAAAACTTGAGCAGGTAAATGATTTGATGATCTCCCCAGTAGCCAATATATGCCCACGGATTGTCGGGTTCTATGGTCTCCCAATCAAACCCGCCTTTGGTTACGCGATAGGGATTGTAACCGTCAAAAGTAGTGGCGTTAAGGAACTTGTATATCATCCCCTCAATAAACTTTGGGTAGGCGTGTGCCAAGGCTTCCCAGTTTTGGAAGATATCTCGCCAGTTTCCTTGATAATCTAATATCTTACTCCCGTCTATTTCATTTTTTGTATTGATGGAAAATTTATTCCACGGACGACTTGGATCGCCATGACGACGACTGAATTTTAGAGGCAGATATTCAAAACACAGTCGTTTAAAATCGGCATCACTATCGTTTTCGGCTAAATCATACACTTTTTGAATCGTAAAGGTTTCATCTAGTGCGTCGATTAAACTTGCTTTTGCCTCGAATACTTTTGTGCTTGCTTTTTTTAGATAGGACAAAAAGTCTTGTTTTTCAACGGTATAATTCTCATCGAATATCCCTCCACGCATGATATTGAACATGGTATTGGCAAAATGTCGATGATTGCCTCTGCGGTCGTTGCTGAGTTGCAATCCGTCGCTTGCCCCTACCAGTTGAAGTAATTCTTTTGTCCCCTTTTCTATATCTTCATCAATGATGTGGTTGATGTTATCCTCCACAATGTATTGTTCCAATGCAACGAGGTCTGTAATGCTTTTATTTACATCAGCAATGATACGCCAACGCTCTTCTTGCTTTCCTTTTAGTTCTACTTTTGCTCCCAAAAGGTAGGCGCCGCGCTTGGCTCTGATGTCTTCTTCTTGGTGGATGTTTTCTCCTTTTCTAAAGGCAGAAAGCTGGGTGGAAGAAATAAGTTTTTTTGCTCCTTTTAAACCGGAAGACCAAACAAGATTGGCCTTTAATGCTTCACTGGGTTCTGCTCTATCTACAATAATGGCACTCAAGGAATAAATCCCCACACCAGTAGCAGCATTCAATTCACATTTCTTGTAAGCATCTACTAGGTTGCTGCTTTGTTTCTGAAGATCTTCACCAACCCCGTAAGGAAGAATGTTTTGAAGACCATCCAAAACTTCAATGCTTGTGTCGGCTTCCCCTAGATTTATAAGCTGCGCTGTACGTATAAACCCAAAACGATCACTTGAATTCCATTCATAAGAAAAACAAAGCGCTAAATCTGTATTGATTTCTTCGAAAATGACTTTATTTCCGTACGCATTTTTGTAGAGGTTTCTTTTTATCGAATAGCTCCCCTTATTGTTTTCGCTAAAGGGTTCCCACAAGTATGTTTTCTCCTCTTTTGTTACTAAAAAAACTGTAGTTGAGCCCGTATGAGCTATCGATTCTATGATTTTATCATCTGTATAGTAGGGGAATAGTGCTATATCACTATTTTTTCTTCCTGCTGTCAGACCACCATTACTGGCAATAAACATCCAATGATTTGAATTGCTGACGATGCTCATAAAAAATGGCGGCATAGCATCCACATTTTCAATTTTATAGAAGATTTCATCATTCCGTACTTCTTGTGTAAAATCGATATCACTTTCTGCAATCTGTGCAAGTGTATTTCCTAGATAAATCGGTTTTTTCATCGTCATTGAATCCAAATATAAATAGTAGGGTGTTGTGTATTAGATATAGCTTTCTTCAGGGTTTTTAACCCCAAGAAAGTTTAATGGTCGTTTTTATTTTAGCAAATACTTATTGGTAAACTCTTACGTAATCTATTTCCATAAAAGAGGACGTAAAGTTAGGATCAATCTCATTCCCTGTGTAATTTCCTCCCATGGCTACGTTTAAAATCATAAAAAAGTCTTGATGAAAAGGCATATCACTTTCCAGATTAAAAGAAAAGTGACGAACATCATCTACAAAAAAGCTGACACGATCACTTTGCCAATCCATGCGGTAAATATGAAATTCAGAGGAAACGTTTTCTATACGTTGTCTACCCGTAACGAAATAGGCATCACCATTCTCGTTGGGTTGGTGTAGAGAGGAAGAAACCAATCCGTGTTCGTCCGGTTCTCCGTGTTCCATGATATCGATTTCACCACAACGTGGCCAGCTCACCTGATCAATATTGTGTCCCAATAGCCATAAGGCGGGCCAAGTACCTTGCCCTATAGGCAGTTTCGCTCTTATTTCTACACGTCCATACTGAAACTCAAAGAGGTCTTGGGTTGTCATTCGAGCAGAAGTGTAGAATTTATCTTGATAGTTTTCTTTTTTGGCTACGATTTTAAGGGTACCGTCAGAAACATAAGAATTTGACCTTCTATTGGTGTAGTATTGTTCTTCGTTATTCCACCAACTACCGTTGTTTGGCGGGACTGTTTCTAAGAACCAATTCTCAGAACAAGGTGCACCATCTACTTCAAATTCATCTGCCCAGATAAGGGTAGTCATGTCCCCATTGGGGGAAGCACTGGAAATTCTTCCTGTACGGCAGCCTTCGTTTGCTCCCGGATCTGGAGTGTCAGGACCATCCGCCGATTTTGTACAAGCTAGGATAAGTCCCAATACCATTGAGAAAAGTAAACTTTTTTTCATCATTAGAAGTTTAAAATATAAAATCCCACCCAAGGGGGTGGGATTTTAATGGTATTTCTACTAGTAGAAATATAAGTTGTCTAGGTATATTGTTCCCGCACCGTCAGAAACAATCACAAACTGTGAGATGGAAGTTCTTCCATTTAAGCTCGTCATATCAGAGAATGGAATGTCAATAGCGTTCCATCCTGCTGTTGTAGCCAAGGTAATGACGTTTGCATGTTCAGAATCATCACCACCACCATAGGCACCATCAGCACCAAAGTCAACTACTTTTATGGTAATGCTGCTCATGTCTGCAGACCAAAGGTCAACGTGCATAGCTTGGTCAGAGTTACAATTTAAACTCGCTGCTAAATCTACACCAGTGTATCCGGCTGCAGAGAAAACGTATTTTTGAGACGTATCAGCCCCCGTATTGGTGTGTACACTGTTGTTGGTGTTTTGACCCCAATCAGTAGCCCAACGTACAACAGATGTTGCCGGGCTGTAAGTGTCACTAAATACAGATTGTACAGTAGAGGCATCTTGCGATGGCGTTGCAGCACTTGAAGTAGGCTCTGTTGCCGTACTTCCAGATCCACCTGAAGTAAAGTACAAGTTGTCTATATAGACTGTACCTGCATTGTCAGATGCAATTACCAATTGGTGGATGTTTGTTGTATTGGTAAGTCCAGTCATACTGCTGATCGCAATATCTACACCGTTCCAAGCGCTAGCTGAGTCGATGCTGATCACATTTTCATGTTCAGAATCGTCACCACCCCCATAGGCACCGTCAGGACCAAAGTCAACTACTTTAATTTTAAATGAAGTTAAATCTGAAGACCAAACATCTACATGCATATTCGTTAGACTGCTTACGTCAACTCCAGAAGCGAAATCTACCCCTGTATAGCCACCACCGGTAAAGGCATATTGCTGTGAATTGTCTCCAGCAGCATTCTGGTGCTCGCTATTGGTTACGTTTTGACCCCAGCTTGTTGTCCAGTTATTTACTGTTGTAGCAGCCGTGTAGGCATCACTATAAATAGAAGCCACATCAGCAGCTGCAGCTGTTGGCGCAGTTGCTCCAGATGTAGGTCCAACTGGGATTGGACAACCGTTGTTGTCTGCAGGTCCCGCTTCGTTATTACACCCGTCTAAGGCGTCAATGATACCGTCACCGTCTGTATCTGGAATTTCTTCTCCCGCAACACTACCTTCGATATTGTCGATGTAGAAGGTACCAGCAACTTCCGCATCAAATCCTACAAAGATGACAAGTTTTGCGTACTCACTAAGTGCAGATAGTGGATCGTCATTATTAGGATAAGAGTTTCTACGCGCTGTTGCAAAATCAAAAGTTACATTTTGCCATCCCGCAGCATTCACAGAAGCCAATACTTCAACATTGTAAATGGCGTCATTGTCCGAGTTTGGATCTTCGAATTTGGCCAATAAATCGATGCTTTGTGCCGTTTCTTGGTAGAAGTCCATGCTGATCGACTGGAAACCATCTACGGTCATGTCCATCATGTTGTGAGGAATAACCACTACCGCTTCATAAAGTGATCCGGTATTTACAATTTCTCCGACATTGGCAGAAGTATTGCTTCCACTTGTATCTGGGTTAGCCGCAGCACGGAAAGTGATTCCACCTCCACCGTCAGTAATGCTAACTTCAGAGAAAGATTCAAAATCTGCGATCACACGTGGAGGCGTGTAAACGATAGATTGTGTTTTAATCAATTCTACATCAGCAGCACCTGATGTTTCGTTAGAGGCAACTACCTTAATGGAGTAAGATGCAGTCGCTTCAGGATAGGTGTGAAATACAGCTGCGCCAGTAGTTGTTTCAAAAGTACTCGGCGCACCAACAGCGTCAAAATAAATTCTGTAAGAACTCGCACCGTTTGCCGTAGGAGTTACACTAATTTCAAGAGCACTTGCTCCTTGTTCAATGGTGAAATCTAAGTTGGTGATTTCAGCCACTTCGTCGTCTTTTTTACAAGCTACTACTGTCAATCCTATAAAGACCAATAGCAACATTGATTTCAAATTCTTCATAATTGTTCTATACGTTAATTTTTGATTGTCACAATATCTGTCTCTTATACACATCTGACGCTG
>WTJB01000048.1 GCA_011526335.1 Candidatus Arcticimaribacter sp. | reverse complement strand
GTTTTGGAAGATGGCCCACATTACACCACTAACACAAACGCCTGCCATATATCCTCCTAGAGGTTCTGCCCCAAAGAAAAGACCTATGATGATGGGTGCTATGATGGTAATCAATCCAGGTAAAAGCATTTCTTTTAAAGCTGCTTTTGTAGAAATATCAACACATTTTGCATATTCAGGTGTTCCTTTTCCTTCCATAATTCCCGGTATTTCACGGAATTGACGTCGTACCTCTTCTACCATTTCCATCGCTGCTTTTCCAACAGATTCCATCGCAAGTGCCGAAAACACTACAGGAATCATTGCCCCCACAAACAACATGGCCAAAACGTCTGCTTTAAAAATATTGATTCCATCAATACCGGTGAAAGTCACATAGGCCGCAAACAATGCCAAGGCGGTCAACGCTGCTGAGGCAATGGCAAAACCTTTCCCCACAGCTGCGGTAGTATTTCCTACAGAATCAAGTATATCTGTGCGTTCTCTTACTTCTGGATCCAATTCACTCATTTCAGCAACACCTCCTGCATTATCCGCAATGGGACCAAAGGCATCAATTGCCAACTGCATAGCGGTAGTCGCCATCATGGCAGAAGCAGCTAAGGCTACACCATAAAAGCCTGCCAAAGCATAAGATCCAAAAATTGCAGCTGCGAATAAAACAACCGAAAGAAAAGTAGATTTCATTCCAACAGCTAAACCAGCAATAATGTTCGTCGCTGCACCCGTTGAACTGTTTTGTACAATGTCCAAAACAGGTTTTTTCCCTAAACTAGTGTAATACGAGGTAACCGAAGAAATTAATGCGCCAACGGCTAAACCTATACAGGCCGAATAAAATACATTCATGGATGGGATTTGCTTACTGCCTTCCCCAAAAAAGTTCATGGTCAAAGTCTCAGGAAGCATCCATTGAATCAAGAAAAAACTTGCAATTAAAGTAATCCCGATGGACATCCAGTTTCCTAAATCTAGGGCCGCTTGTACTTTGGGTTCTTTTGCATCGTTACTTGATATCTTAACAAAGAAGGTTCCGATAATAGACGCTAAGATCCCTACACCAGCGATTACAACAGGAAGTAAAATGGGTCCCATATTGTTAAAAGCGTCAGTATATTGACCATTAGCCGACATGTCTCTAATGACATAGTTCCCCAATACCATAGCTGCAAGCACTGTAGCCACGTAAGAACCAAATAAATCGGCCCCCATACCGGCAACATCCCCAACGTTGTCTCCAACATTATCGGCAATAGTAGCCGGGTTACGAGGATCGTCTTCTGGAATACCAGCTTCTACTTTACCTACTAAGTCAGCACCTACATCGGCAGCCTTGGTATAAATACCGCCGCCTACACGTGCAAATAAAGCAATAGACTCTGCGCCTAAAGAAAAGCCTGCAAGTGTTTCTAAAACAATGGTCATGTTTTCATAAAAGCTTCCTTCTTGTCCCATGAATTGACCTACGAAAAACATAAAGAATAAAGTAAGTCCTAGCACCGCCAATCCAGCAACACCTAACCCCATTACGGTACCTCCACCAAAAGAAACTTGTAAGGCTTTGGGCAAGCTTGTTTTCGCAGCCTCTGCGGTTCTTGCATTGGCTTCTGTTGCGATACGCATACCAATGTTCCCTGCAAATGCAGAAAAAACTGCCCCAAAAATAAAGGCAGGAACAATCATCCAACTGGTTGTCTCTACTGCTAATGATATCCCGTAAAGGGCAGCCGAAGCAATAAGCACAAAAATTAAAAGCAATCTATATTCTGCATTTAAAAATGCAAGTGCACCTTCTTTAATTGCTGTTGAAATTTCAACCATTCTCTCACTTCCTGCATCTTGCTTTCGCACCCAATTGGCACGAATCAACATATATACTAACCCCACTACGGAAAGTATTAAAGGGATATATATAATATTTGCTTCCATAAATTCACTTGTTTTAATTATTTGCTTCTAGTAACGCTCAACCTTGCATCATACCTCCTGGTACATTACTTTTTTTACTGATTTTATAACATCTTGACTATTAGGCAACCACTCCTCAAGAAGAACGGGAGAAAATGGCGCAGGCGTATCTGCCGTATTAATTTTTTCTACAGGCGCATCTAAATAATCAAATAATTCGTTTTGCACCTGATACGTAATTTCTGTAGCTACATTCCCAAAAGGCCACGCTTCTTCAAGAACAACCAATCGGTTTGTTTTTTTAACGGACTCAAAAATAGTGGCGTAGTCCATAGGGCGCACTGTTCTGAGATCAATTATTTCACATTGAATTCCTTCTTTCTCTAAAACCGCTGCAGCTTTGTAAGCTTCTTTGATGATTTTACCGAATGAGACAATAGTAACGTCATCACCCTTACGCTTTACATCGGCAACCCCAATGGGTAAGATATATTCGTCTTCTGGGACTTCCCCTTTATCTCCATACATCTGTTCTGACTCCATAAAAATAACGGGGTCATCGTCACGAATGGCGGCTTTTAAAAGTCCTTTTGCATCATAAGGATTTGATGGGACAATTACCTTTAGTCCTGGACAATTGGCATACCAACTCTCAAAGGCTTGTGAATGGGTCGCGGCTAGTTGTCCTGCTGAAGCTGTTGGACCTCTAAATACAATAGGACAAGGAAACTGTCCTCCAGACATCTGTCTGATTTTAGCGGCATTGTTAATGATTTGATCTATTCCAACCAATGCAAAGTTAAACGTCATAAATTCAATAATTGGGCGATTCCCTGTCATGGTTGAACCTACGCCAATTCCAGCAAAACCCAATTCAGAAATTGGAGTATCGATAACGCGTTTCTCACCGAATTCATCTAGCATTCCTTTAGAAGCTTTGTATGCTCCGTTATATTCAGCTACCTCTTCTCCCATAAGATAAATACTTTCGTCACGTCGCATTTCCTCTGACATCGCTTGAGCTATAGCTTCTCTAAATTGTATGGTTTTCATAATGATTGTATCAATTTGATTGCAAATTTAAAATTTTCGATGAACTAAATTTCATTTTTCGAAACTTTTCGGTAGAAATCCGAATTCAGAATATTGATAACTTAACGCACATTTTTTAAGAATATACATCCGTCAAAAAATAGTATCTTTGAATGGAAGGTAAATTGTAATGGTTTTGGTTCAACTCTCAATTAGTGGTATATCGTATAGCCAAGCACAGACAGGAGCTTATGCACTTATTTTAACCGAAAAAAAAGGAAAGCGAAACCTCCCCATAATCATAGGGGCATTCGAGGCGCAGTCTATTGCTATTGGTCTTGAGAAAGAGATTACTCCGCCGCGACCATTGACTCACGATTTACTAAAAAACTGTTTTGATCGTTTTGAAATACACGTCAAGCAAGTAATTATCCACAAACTTGTGGATGGGGTATTTTACTCTAGCTTAATATGTGAACGAGACGAAATTGAAGAAATTATTGATGCGAGAACATCAGATGCTGTAGCCTTGGCCATACGTTACCAAGCCCCTATTTTTACTTATGAAAATATTCTAGCAAAAGCGGGCTACACTCAAGAGCCCGGCGCAAAAAAGAAAAAATCAGAAAAAGAAGATTGGATTAAAACCTTTATAGAAGAACAAAAGCCCCTCAAAAACATTCCTGCAGATTTAACCAATGTCAGCACAGGAGAGCTCACCAAATTATTGGAGAAACTCGTGAAAAGTGAAGACTATGAGGCAGCTGTAAAGGTGCGAGACGAATTGACCAAGCGCGAAAACTTAAAATAATTATTAACCAAAAGGTTGAATAACTATTCGAAAAATGACACCCTAGAGGTAGCTACATTTTTTATTTTTACCAAAAGCCTTTTTAGATGAAACAATACCTAGATCTCATACGTCATATTCAAGAAAACGGTGTAGAAAAAACAGACCGTACAGGAACGGGAACCAAGAGTGTTTTTGGTTATCAAATGCGATTTGATCTTAGCAAAGGATTTCCGATGGTTACCACAAAAAAGCTCCACCTAAAGTCCATCATCCACGAGCTCTTATGGTTTTTAAAGGGGGATACCAACATTGCATATCTGCAAGAAAATGGCGTAAGAATCTGGAACGAATGGGCCGACGAAAGTGGAAATTTAGGTCCCGTATATGGGTATCAGTGGCGCAATTGGAATGGGGAAGAAATTGACCAGATCAAAGATATATTACATAGTTTAAAAACCAATCCGGACAGTAGAAGAATGCTTGTTTCGGCTTGGAATCCTAGTGTACTGCCGGACACCTCAAAAAGTTTTGCAGAAAATGTAGCCAACAACAAGGCTGCCCTCCCCCCTTGCCATGCCTTTTTTCAGTTTTATGTAGCCAACGGGAAACTCTCTTGTCAGTTGTATCAAAGAAGTGCTGATGTATTCCTCGGCGTTCCCTTTAATATTGCTTCTTATGCCCTACTTACCTTAATGATGGCACAGGTATGTAATCTAGAAGCGGGAGAGTTTATTCACACCTTGGGAGATGCCCATATTTACGCAAATCATAAAGAGCAAATTGAACTGCAATTGACACGGGAACCAAAACGTTTACCGACCATGAAAATAAACCCTGAAGTAAACGACTTGTTTGCCTTTACCTATGACGATTTTGAATTACTGGACTACGATCCCCACCCCCTGATCAAAGGGAAGGTCTCGGTCTAATCTAAATCAGACAATACTGCCATAAAAGAATCGATATCGGCTTTGGTATTGTAATGGTGTACCCCCACGCGAATACCACTCCCCCGCTGAATACAGCTTACGTTTTTATCTAACAAAAGCTGATAGGCTTTATCGTCTAATGCCAAAGTATAAAAAGAAGCGTGTTGTTTTCTTTTTGCTGCAAGGGTGGGAAGTCTCCCTTTCTTTTCTAAGGCAGCGTAAAAATATTCATTCAAGTCTTTCTTGCGTTGCATCAAATGCGCAAAACCAGCATTTTCAATTTGACGTAGTGCTGTATGCAAAGCCGCTATGCTCGGTAGAGCAATATGCCCACGATCATATCTGTCTTGCCAAATGCTTACATCTTCCTTTAGATGCGAAAAAACAGAGGACCGAATACAAGCCAAACCGGTACCATAACCTGCCAAAAACCATTTATACGTACTTGCAAAAATAGCATCAGCCACACAGTTGGAAAATGAATAGGGCTCTGCGGCCAAAAACTGGGTGCAGTCTAAGAG
>WTJB01000339.1 GCA_011526335.1 Candidatus Arcticimaribacter sp. | reverse complement strand
CCCTTAACCAGACCAGCGATATCCACTATTTCTACCGTTGCGGGGATGGTTTTTTCGGGATTGACCAATTCAGCTAAAGTAGTCAAGCGTTCATCAGGTACATTAACGACTCCTACATTGGGTTCGATGGTACAAAAAGGAAAATTTGCACTTTGCGCTTTTGCGTTTGAGAGGCAATTAAAAAGGGTAGATTTCCCAACATTGGGCAAGCCTACGATTCCTGCTTTCATATAAATAAAGTTTATTCTGGGTGCATAAAACGTTGTTTCCCGAGTAGGACTTCTTCGGTCTCTACATTATCTTCGTCAGGAACACAACAATCTACAGGGCAAACTGCGGCACATTGAGGCTCGTCATGAAAGCCTTTGCATTCGGTACATTTATCAGGAACAATGAAATAGTATTCGTCTGAAACAGGTTCTTGTGCGGCCTCAGCATCTACTTCATTACCATTGGGCAAAACCACTTGACCGCTAAGGGAAGTTCCATCTTGATAACGCCAATCTTCGGCACCTTCGTAAATCGCTGTGTTTGGGCATTCGGGTTCACAAGCTCCGCAATTGATACATTCGTCTGTTATGATGATGGCCATGGCAATTTGTTTATTTAAATTTGGAGCAAAAATACTGCATATATAACCGAGAAACAAATAAATGACCACTGTAGAAAGACATATTGAAGGATTTAAAAAATTGGGCGACTATTTGCGAAATATTGACAAAAAAAACACCCAATACCAAGCCTTGTTTGATTGTATTCAAAATGCTAAGCACCACAACGGTTGGTTTACGGAGACTTCCTGTCTTCAGGCCTTAAAAAGTTGGGGAGAACTGTTGTCTCCCGCTTCCCTTGAGCAATGGATGGCAGCTTACACTTGGGAAGAACGACCACAGAAACGTTTAGGGCTTATTTTGGCGGGAAACATACCTCTGGTGGGATTTCATGACGTTATCTGCACTTTACTTTGTGGACATAGTGCGCAAATCAAATTGTCTTCATCAGATCCTTTATTGATCCCTTTTTTGGTAAATAAACTAGAAGAACTGGACCCTGTTTTTCTGATCGGATTGCATTCACGCAAAATCGACTGGACCATTTTGATGCAGTGATCGCCACAGGCAGCAACAATGCCGCACGCTATTTTGAACACTATTTCGCAAAAGTCCCTTGTTTAATACGAAAAAACAGAAATGGTATTGCTGTTTTAAACGGGACAGAAACCGAAGAAGAATTAGCCGGCTTTGCCAAAGATGTAATGCAATATTACGGCTTAGGTTGCCGAAGTACGGCCAAAGTATACCTTCCCAAAGGGTATGATCTTAATTTAATTTTTGGTGCGTTGTACCCCTACTCTTTTGTGACGGAATCAGAAAAATACTGCAACAATTACGATTACAATAAAGCAGTTTTTTTGATGAGTGAATTTGAGCTGCTCGACAACGGCTTCTTTTTACTCCGAGAAGAATCTTCATTTTCTTCCCCCATAGGTTGTTTGCATTATGAGTATTACGAAAGTGAAGAAAAGCTTAAACTTCACTTAGAAGACCAAGCCGAAAATATTCAATGTGTCAGCACAAAACTGGAGCATCTTTCCGCCATAACCCTAGGGCAAGCCCAACAGCCTTTATTATGGGATTATGCAGACAATGTAGATACTGTAAAATTTCTGCAACAACTGTAGATAAAATGTTGAAAAACCTATAAAAAATTACACATTTCACAACCCTTATATGCTAGGGATTGAAGATATTTGTGCACAAATAATTGGGACATGAAAAAACATAATTTTAGTGCTGGACCCTCCATTCTTCCGGCCCCAGTGATGGAAAAAGCTGCTGCTGCGGTTCAAGAACTAAACGGAATGGGATTATCACTCATTGAAATTTCACATCGTAGCAAGGAGTTTATTGCCATCATGGAAAAAGCTCAAGCCTTGGCGCTAGAATTGACCGGCCTTACCGACAAAGGATATAAAGCCCTTTTTCTTCAAGGTGGAGCCAGTACACAATTTTTGATGACGGCAGCCAACTTGATGAAATCAAAAGCAGGTTACATCAACACAGGAGCTTGGTCAGACAAGGCCATAAAGGAAGCAAAACGTTACGGCGAGGTGATTGAAATAGCCTCATCCAAAGACAAAAACTTCAACTATATTCCCAAAGGACAAGACATCCCATCGGATTTAGATTATTTACACATCACCACCAACAATACCATTTTTGGGACGCAGTTTCACGAATTGCCCCAAACCGATGTGCCTTTGATTGCGGATATGAGTTCCGATATTTTCTCGCGACAGTTTGACTATTCTGCGTTTGATTTATTTTACGCGGGTGCTCAGAAAAACATGGGGCCTGCTGGGACAACTTTGGTAATCGTCAAAGAAAGCTTGTTGGCACAAATGAATACAGACGTTCCTTCTATGCTCTCTTACAACATCCATGCGGACAAAGGGAGTATGTTCAATACCCCTCCTGTTTTCCCCATATATACGTCTATGTTAACGCTAGAATGGTTAAAAGAACAAGGAGGACTTCAAGCCATAGAAAAACACAACCAAGCCAAAGCAAAATTGGTCTATGATGAAATCGATCGTAATGCTGCTTTTGAAGGTTTTGCAGCAAAAGAAGACCGCAGCTATATGAATGCTACCTTTAATCTAGCCGAAGGAGTTGACGGTACCGCTTTTGATGCTTTATGGAATGCAGCCAACATCAGTGGACTAAAGGGGCACCGCTCTGTCGGAGGCTACCGAGCATCTATATACAATGCCCTTTCTTTAGAAAGTGCACAGCACTTGGTGAACATAATGCAAGAATTTGAAAAAACGCTATAAAAATGAATATACTCGCAAATGATGGTATTTCTCAAAGTGGAATTGACGCTTTAGAAGCCAACGGATTTAATGTCATTACCACTAATGTGGCACAAGAACAACTAATCACTTATATCAATGACAATGATGTTGTAGCACTTTTAGTACGAAGTGCCACTACTGCCCGAAAAGATCTAATTGATGCCTGTCCGAACCTTAAGATCATTGGAAGAGGCGGTGTTGGTATGGACAATATTGATGTAGACTATGCTCGTGAAAAAGGCTTGCATGTCATCAATACACCCGCAGCATCCTCGGCTTCTGTAGCAGAACTTGTTTTTGCTCACCTATACGGCGGAGTACGTTTTTTACACGACAGCAACCGCAATATGCCCTTAGAAGGAGAAACAAACTTTAAAGGCTTGAAAAAAACCTATGCTAAAGGAGTTGAATTGCGTGGAAAAACCCTAGGTGTAATTGGTTTTGGTCGTATTGGACAAGAAGCCGCCAAAATTGGTTTAGGCGTTGGAATGAATGTCATCGCTGCAGATAAATTTATGGATGCCGCCACCCTAAACGTTGCCCTTTTTAACGGACAAAGTATAGATGTGGAAATTAAGACACAATCTATGGAAAGTGTATTGGCAGAGGCTGATTTTATTACCCTGCACGTTCCGGCACAAAAAGAATATGTCATTGGGGAAGCGGAATTTAACCAAATGAAAGACGGCGCAGCCATCATCAACGCAGCGCGCGGAGGCGTTATTGACGAAGTAGCCCTTCTAAAGGCTTTGGACAGTGGAAAATTAGCCTTTGCCGGTCTAGATACATTTGAAGGTGAACCAAAACCCGCCATCCAAGTATTGATGCATCCTAAAGTATCGCTCACTCCACATATCGGAGCCGCTACAGGAGAGGCACAAGACCGTATCGGTGTAGAATTGGCTGATCAGATACAATCGATCTTAGGCTAGAATGGGCTATTTCGATCGGTTAAAAACAAAATGGGCTGTGCAATCCAATGCACAGCTTTTTGTCATTTTTGTGGTATTTGCTATCACGGGGTCTTCTTCTGTAAAAGTAGCCCAACCCTTGTTACATTTCTTGGGCATATTCCCAGCGCAATTTGATAGCATCCCGCTAGGCAGTGCTTTCTATTGGTTTTTGCGCTTACTCATCGTTTTTCCTGTTTATCAGGTATTGCTCTTGATTTTTGGCACCATATTCTTCCAATTCAAATTCTTCTGGGAGTTTGAAAAGAAAATATTGAAACGTATGGGCTTTAAACGTTTTTTTGAGTAAAGATCTTATCCCAAGTTTGAGGTAATCAGCTTCAGGAATTCATTCCGTGTATCGGTTTCTCTAAAGGCTCCTCTAAATCCTGATGTTGTCGTGGTAGAGTTTTGTTTTTGAACCCCGCGCATCATCATACACATATGCGAAGCTTCAATAACAACGGCTACCCCTTGTGGGTTAAGCGTATCATTGATGCAGTCTAGGATTTGTTCGGTTAATCGTTCTTGTACTTGTAAACGTCTTGAAAATACGTCTACTACCCGAGGAATTTTACTTAAACCTACGATGTGCCCATTAGGGATATAGGCAATATGCGCTTTCCCAAAAAAAGGCAGCATATGGTGCTCACACAAAGAATAAAGTTCAATGTCTTTTACAATCACCATTTCATTATAGTCTTCTTTAAACATAGCTCCTTGTAAGATTTGCTGAGGATCCATTTCATAGCCCTCGGTCAAAAACTTCATGGCTTTGGAAGCACGCATCGGGGTTTTTAGCAAGCCTTCGCGTGAAGTGTCTTCCCCTAAAAGGTCGATAATTTTATCAAATTTTTCCGCCATTTCTTCCGTAATCGGAAGGGTGTCTAGGTTAAAGTTTTCGTTCATCATAATAAATTAGAGTAAGTGATTATATTTTACTTTTAGCATTTGCACTTTAGGATCAGTGATATATTGACAATACGGCTGCTCTTTATTTTGGTTGTAGTAATTGTGGTGTACTTCTTCTGCGTGGTAAAACGGCATTTCTGCCGTAATCTCAGTGACTATAGGGGCGTCAAAAGTAGATTGTTGCAGTTCTTCCACAATACGCTCTGCAGTTGCTTTTTGTGCTTCAGAGGTATAAAAAATAGCCGAACGGTACTGCGTACCGATATCATTTCCCTGACGGTTGAGTGTGGTAGGGTCATGTGTAGAAAAAAATACATAGAGTAGGGTTTCGAAAGATATTTTTTCGGGATCAAAGGTCAATTTGACCCCCTCAGCATGTCCGGTTCTCCCGGTACATACTTCTCTATAGGCCGGGTTTTTAATCTTTCCACCCGTGTAGCCAGAGACCACAGACAGTACCCCGTCTAAACG
>WTJB01000182.1 GCA_011526335.1 Candidatus Arcticimaribacter sp. | reverse complement strand
ACCATTCGGTATATGGATGAAAACTTTGTTCCGCATACCGAAACATATTCGGGTCTCCCAGCCCGGGTCATTCAACACGAATACGACCATATAGAGGGGATATTGTTTACCGATAAACTTTCGCCCTTAAAAAAACGACTCATTAAAGGAAAACTAACCAATATTGCCAAAGGAAAAGTCCAACCCGACTATAAGATGTATTTTCCGATGGCCTCTAAAAAAAGATAAACATTGAAGTATGGAATTGGATAAAATCATTGCCATTTCGGGGCGTCCAGGCCTTTTTGAAGTAAAAGTACAAACCCGTACCGGTTTTGTTGCGCATTCGCTTGTCGATGGAAAACGCATAACTGCCTCGGCTCGCGATCAGGTAAGTTTACTTTCTGAAATCAATATTTTTGGTTTGCAAAAAGAAGTCCCGCTTGGTGAAGTTTTGCAAATGATCTTTTCAAAAGAAGCGGGGCAAAAATGTCCAGTAAAACCCAAAGCTCCCGCTGCCGACTTGGAGGCCTATTTCTTTGAGGTTTTTCAAGATTATGATGAAGACCGTGTTTATCCTAGTGATATCAAGAAAATCATTCAGTGGTACAATATCCTGATTGACAATAAGCTGTTGTCTGCTGCGTCAGATAACACCGAAGAAAAAACTCCTGCCCAAGAAGATGAATAGCCGTAAGGACCAACTGGCTGCTGTGGACCGCTTGCTTACCATTATGGATGAGCTACGCGAACAGTGCCCGTGGGACCGTAAGCAAACCTTTGAATCACTACGCCATCTGACCATAGAAGAAACCTATGAGTTGGGCGATGCCATCTTGGACCGCAATCTGGAAGAAATAAAAAATGAATTGGGCGATTTGCTTTTGCATATCGCCTTTTATGCCAAGTTGGGCAGTGAAGAAAAGGCCTTTGATATGGCCGATATTGCTCATGGTATTTCCGAAAAACTTATCCGTCGTCATCCCCATATTTATGGCGATGTAAAGGTCGAAAACGAAGAGGAGGTCAAAAAAAACTGGGAGGCACTAAAGCTAAAAGAAGGGAAGAAAAGCGTGCTGTCTGGAGTACCGAAAGGATTGCCCGCCTTGGTAAAAGCCCAACGAATTCAAGATAAAGTTGCCGGAGTAGGGTTTGACTGGGAAGAGCCCCATCAGGTATGGGAAAAGGTGCAAGAAGAGCTGGCAGAACTCAATGCCGAAATAGAAAAAGGCGATACAGCCGCCATAGAAGCAGAGTTTGGAGACCTGCTGTTTTCGATGATTAACTATGCCCGTTTTTTAAACATCAACCCCGATACTGCCCTTGAGCGTACCAACCAAAAATTCAGTAAACGTTTTGCCTATTTGGAAGCCAAAGCCAATGCAATGGGGAAATCATTACAAGACATGACCTTGGCCGAGATGGATGTCTTTTGGGAGGAAGCCAAGAAGCAATAATATTTGCATTTTAGTCGATATTAAATTTTTTCTTCTCGAATTTTTACCAAAAAAAGAGAAAATAATTGCGTCAGGAACACATAAAACCCTGTTAAAGGAACCAGGGCTCTACCGTACACTTTGGGAACAACAACGACCGAGTTAAACAAGGAACCTAAGCGGTTTCGTTTTCTTCTGAGTTTTCTTCAGTAGGGGTGCTTTCTTCCGCTTGCTTTTTTAGTCCGCGTTTCATGCTTTTAAGCGCATTTATTTTATCGGTCCATTGGTCTATTTGCTCGCTTAAACGGTCAATTTTGGTGGTTACGTCTTTTACCAAGGGGTTGTCGGCACTGGTATCGCTAAAAAAGGCAAGATTGTTTTGCAATTGAATCCGCTCGTTATTGGCTTCTTCTACCTTTTTGTTGAGCTCTATGTGTTCTTTATCCAGTTCGGCCTTGTCTGTTTTGATTAAAAGCATTCGGCTTTTAAACAGGGCTTCTGCTTTCTCTTTCCCTTTTAGTGCTGTATTTTCCCATAGGGTGTGGATGTACTTTAAAACCTCGGCTTGCAAGTTCTTAAGTGGGCCACCCGAGGGGGCACCCATGGCTTCCCAATGTTCGGCAAAGGCCTCTATATAAGCGTATAGTTCTTCTGTATCTTTTGGGGCTTCTTCTTTTTTGATCTCGTCTAAATAGGCCTGTTTGGCTTTTATAATGGCCTGGTCTTCTGGGCTAAAAGCCGTTGCTTTATTTTTTAATCGATCAAAATAGGTGTTGGTGGCTGTTCTAAATTCTTCCCACAATTTGTTGGAGAGTTTTCTTGAGATACGTCCCGTTTTTTTCCAGTCGGCTTGTACCTGCTTCATACGGTTGAGGTGTTCTCGCCATTGTGGGTCATTCAATATCCCGTTGACCTCGTCAATCAAGGCTCTTTTTTGGGCTACAAATTCACGTTCGTTTTGTTTTTGCGTTTTGTAGAAGATGTTTTTCTCGTGGTTAAACGCTCTACAGTTTTCTCGAAAAGCCGTCCATAGGGCTTTGTTTTCGCCTTTTGGAACCCGCCCTAGGGTATAAAATTTTTCTTTGAGCTCGTTTTGCTTTTTCAAAGCATTCTGCCAAGCGTTGTGGCTGGTAGGGAGCGGATCTGTAAGCGTTTTGATCGCTTCAATCAGGCTGTATTTTGCCGCCAAATTGTCGGCTAAGATCTGATCGAGATTTTTATTGTATTCGTTTTTGCGTTCATGAATGATTTTTGTGGCGGCTTGAAAACGGGACCAAAGATCTTCTCGGTGTTCTTTAGCTACGGGGCCTAAATCATTTTTCCATAAACGGTGTAAGGTATTGAGCTCTCGAATGGCGAGTACCACATCTGGATGTGTAGTGAGTGCTTCCGCTTTTTCGATCAGCTTTCGTTTTTCTTCGTAATTGTGTTTGTAGTCCAGATCACGTAATTCTCTGTTGAGATGAAGAAAATCATAAAAGCGTTCTACATGGAACTTATAGGTTTGCCATAAATTATTGCTTTCTTCTCTAGGTACGGGGCCCGTAGAATGCCAAGAGTCTTGGAGTTGTTTAAACTGGTCATAGACTGTATTGGGGCTTTCTGAGCCTTCAATAAGGGATTTTATTTTTTCAATAATCTCTTTCCGGCGTTCAAGATTTACCTTTTGTGCAGCTTCTCTTTCCTTAAAGTGTTTTGCTTTTTTTTGTTTGTAGGTTCTGTACTCTTGGGAAAAAAGACGCTTGTATTCGGGGGAATAAGAAAAGTCGATCTCATTGCCTCCTTCGGCGATAAAGGCCTTCTTTTTTTCATTGATTACCTGCGAAAATACCTGCTCAAACCGGTCAGCGAGCGCACGAATTTCTCTTCCAAGTCGGGCCCAATCGGGGTGTTGTGTCAACGCTTGGAGGGTTGCAGGGAAAGCTTCTGCTTCCAGAGTAGTAAGGTCGTACTGCGGTAATGGCTTGGCTTGAGGCTTCTCTGTGGTACGGGTGTTCTCCTCTTGGGGAGCAGCGTTTTCTGCCGCAGCGGTGTGCTGAGTTTCTTGGTTTTCGGTATTGGTAGGTTCCATATCCATCCTTTGTTGGTGTAAGGCTAAAGTTCAACTTAAAGATACAAAAAAAGAAGTAACCCCTAGGCGTTCCAGAGTTCCCAAGATTTTTCGGCTTGGTGTATCAACATCTGATGGCCGTTTTGTGTACTGGCTCCTTGCGCTTGTGCACGCTGCATCAAAAGGGTAGTAGCGGGGTTGTAGATCAGATCAAAAATATGGTGCTCTGGCGATATCAAATCAAAAGGGAGTGGGGGAGACTGGTCTATATCCGGATGCGTTCCTAGCGGGGTACAGTTGACAATGAGCTGATGCGTTTGCATGATTTCTGGACTGAGGTCTTGATAAGCAATTTTATTTTCCCCAGCTTGTCGCGATACATACTGTGGACGGATGCCTTTTTTCGATAATACATAGTGCACGGCCTTAGAAGCCCCTCCTGTTCCTAAAATCAAGGCAGCTTTAGTATTGGGTTTCCATTGCGAAAAAAGGGCAGTTTCAAATCCATACGCATCCGTGTTATGACCAATACGTCGATTGTTTTTATCGAAAACAATGGTATTGACAGCACCGATGGCTTTTGCTTCTTCCGAGAGCGCATCTAAATGGTCTTGTACTTTTTCTTTATAGGGTATGGTGATGTTGATTCCGCTGATATCGGTGCGTTGAACCAAAGCTTTTATTTCGTTTACATGGGGTAGGTCAAAGTTGACATAGGTAGCGTTGTCAATGTTTTCACGCTTAAATTTTTCGGCAAAATAACCGCGCGAAAAAGAATAATCAATGTTTTTGCCTAAAAGGCCAAATGTTCTAGGAGCGGTCTTTTTTCCCATAGCGTTCTAAGGTTCGTACCGTAAAAATACCCATTCCTATAGAGATAATGGTTACGACTTCTGGAAAATTAAAGGTGTTTGGTAGATACCCTAAATGCCATGCCGTCGAGGTTACATCTTCCAAATTTTCTTGATTTTTCCAAGGCCACACACTTCCCAAAGATCCAAAGATAAAACCAACCAATACCGCAATGGTAATGGTTTTAAAATGTTTGAGGAGGTAGTCCAATAATTTTGAAAACAAAACCAATCCTGCACCAGAGCCGAGGGTAAAACTACACATCACGTAGAGCAACCGCATACGTTCTGTATCATGGATAAACTGAACATCTCCTGTAGAAATTTCGGTAAGGGTATAGTAGATGGCATTGACGGCATCCACCAATAGTAAACGGTAATTGCCGATGACCAAAAGCAAAAAAGATCCTGATAAGCCGGGGAGGGTCATGCCAGCAATAGAAAGCATTCCACACAGAAACACAAAGCCCAAATGATCATTTTCTTGTCCTGGATTGATGTACATCAAGGCTACACCTAATAAGGTGCCTGCCAAAGTAGCCATATAGGCAGTAGCGGTAAAAGGACGAATACTTTGCCAAATCGAGTAGAGCGAGGCTACAATCATTCCGAAAAAGAGTCCTAAAACTTGGGTTTCATGCTGTTGTAAAAAATAATCTAAAACCAATGAAACACTAAAAAAACTAAGTCCGACCCCGGTAAACAAGAGAAATAAAAAAGAGCCGTTGACATGGGTATACATCTTTTTGAACTTCCCTTTTCGCAGAAGATCAAAGGCTTTCGCATCAAACTTAGAAAAAGAATAAATCAATTCTTCATAAAAGCCTGCTGCCAAGGCAACAATACCTCCAGACACGCCAGGAATTTTGTTGGCCGTTCCCATAGCCATTCCTTTGGCCACTAGCCATAGAGCATCTTTCCAACTACGTTTTGGTGTTTCCATTTTGTAGGTTTTGACTACTTCGTTCCATCCAAAAAATAAAAAAGAATCCTCCTACAAGAAGTAAAATACTAAGTCCTAGTTGAGCATCACCTGAATACACAAAAGGATTGACATTGACCTCGACTGCATTGGGTCCCATGCTTTTCCATGGCCATATTTTAGGCAATGCCCCTGCCATAAATCCCACCAAGACCGCCAGTGTACTGTCTTTGCGTTTAGAAAAAAGCCACTTTAAAAGTTTAGAAAATAGCTTTAAGCCGGTTATAATCCCGAAAATAATGGTAATGATCTTGATGTAAACGGGGTAAATCTGTTCCCATTGAAAACTCAACAAGGCGGGAAGCGCACTTTTTACCGTAAAAATAATATCGTCATATACGCCTAAGAGGATAAAAATAAATGCGCCAGATATTCCGGGTAAAATCATCGCCATGATGGCAATGCTACTGCAAAAAAACAAATAGGGTAAACTAACGCTCGTCGCTGTTGGGGTAAGCTGTGTAATGCCAAAAGCAAAGGCACTCCCGATCAATATATGGAAGAGATGATAGGGTCTAAAACTAAATTGACGCAACAGAAAAAAGATGCTTGAAAAGATCATTCCAAAGAAGAATGCCCATAGGGGTATAGGGTGGTGTTGTATAAGATAGTCTATTGAACTCGACAGTAAAAATATACTACTGATTACCCCGAGAAATACAGGGGCCAAAAAGGGTCCGTTTACAGCCTTCCAAAAAGCCGAAATCCCTTCTTGGTGCAATACCTTTAGGTGTTTCGGGTGTAAGTTGTCTATGCTTTCAACGAGTTCTTGGTAAATGCCCGTAATTAAGGCAATGGTGCCGCCAGACACCCCAGGAACAATATCGGCTGCTCCCATCAATGCCCCACGGAGGTATCTTCCTAAAAGCGTGGATTTTGTGTGATTCATCTTTTTCAATAGACAGCAAAGAAACGGAAAAAAAACGACTAGTCGAGGACGCCTTTCAATTCGGGAAAGTAGGAGAGTAAATCCATTGGAAGTTCTTCTTTGGCTTCACAAAGCGCTTTTTTAAAGTACTCCATTTCTGTTCTCTTCCCCATACGACCGTAGGCCCCTCCGATTTTAAAATCGATACTGAGCTCTTCTGGATAGAACTCCTTGGCTTGAAATCCGATTTGGCATACTTTTTCCCATTCATTTAAAAAAATTAAGGTGTCTAGCCATTCTTGCCATATGCTGAGTTCATAATTCCCCAATTCAATGGTGTTTTGATAGGCAATCTCGGCTTCAGCATACTTTTCTAAGGCTTTGTGAATACGGGCATTGCGTTTCCAATAATTGAGGTTATGCTCGTTTATTTGTAGGGCTTTTTGAGCGTAGTACAAAGCTTTTTCCAGTTGGCCATTCGTCCAATAGTAATCAATAAACGCCAACCATCCTTTTTCATTCGAAGGATCTTCATGAACGGTTTTGTTCAGGTATTGAATCACCAGCATATCGTTGCCCAACATTTCATGGCATTTGGCAATACGCAGGTAGGCAAAAGAGGTAGGGTCTTCTAGGCGTAAAGTGATTTCATAGTTTTCTATGGCTTCGTTATAGCGCCCCAATTTTTCGAGTAATTTTCCTTTTTCGAAGTAAGCTCCTGTAAAATGATCTTCGCTGATGATGGCAAAGTCAAATGCACTTAGGGCCTCTTTTTCTTTTCCTAAGGTGAGGTACTGTTTTCCGATTTCTAGCCACGCAATCTCATTGTAAGGGTTGCTTTCTATAACCTTGTTTAGGGTTTCTAAGGCCTCATCGTGAAGTTTTAAGAATTCATAGCAATACAGCAAATTATACAACACTTGATAGTCAAAAGGATCTTCTTCTATACAGCGTTTAAAATAATATTTTGCTTGCTCAAAATCTTCCATTACCAGGTATTCCATAGCCAACAGACACCAAATTTCTACGGGGTCGTCGGTCAACTCTAGAGATTTTTGCAAAAGAGCAATTGATTTTTTGTGTTCTCTTTTTTTGGAGTGTATGGTTGCTTTTTGGATGTAAATTTCTTGATGGCTAGGTTCTATTTCTTCTATAGCATCCAAGACATTTTGTGCTTCTTGAAATTTACCGTCAAAAATTAAGAGTTCAGATTTTAGTAAGAGAATTTCGGTATGAAATGGATGTTGTTTGGTAGCCAAATGGAGGGCTTTTTTGGCTAAATTCACTTCCCCAGAATCAATGTAATATTGAATGATATATTCAAATTCAGAGGCGTCAAAAAAATAGACTTGATTGGTTTTTAGCATCTGTTCGAATCGTGAAACGGGCGCTTCAGAATCGTTAGAAAATTCTCTGTACATAAATACGTTGAGGTTGGTTATTTAAATTTAGGGACTAATTTGTTTAGGGTAGGTGCTAGAGTAGATTGTTTTTAACAATTTAATTAACATCTTCAATTTCATCCAAGACGGCACAAAGGATTGCACAGCCTTTTTTTATTTCTCTTTCACTAATCGTTAGTGGGGGTGAGATTCTCACAGCGCGTTTTTCCCAGAGTAACCAAAAGAGCATCAGTCCTTTATCTAAACATTTTAATACGACTTGATTGGCGATTTCTGGGGTAGCAAAGAGCGGGGCAAGCATAAGCCCTTTTCCATTGATTTGTTTTATTTTGGGATGCACCAAGTGTTTTCTAAAAAGCGCTTCTTTGGCCTCGATTTCTTTTCTCGGGATGGCTTGGATGAGTTTTAAGGTAGCCAATGCCCCAGCAGCAATCACAGGATTGCCACCAAAAGTGGTAATGTGGCCAAGTTTAGGATTATCTGCCAGAAGGTCCATTAATTTTTTGGAACTACAGAAAGCACCAATAGGAAGTCCGCCCCCCAATCCTTTTCCGGTAACAAAAATATCGGGCACAATGCCATAATCTTGAAAGGCAAAGTACGGACCTGTACGCCCTAGGCCGGGTTGTATTTCATCTAAAATCAGAAGGGCCCCCACGGCTTTACAGCGTTCACTGACCTTTTTCAAATAGTCGTTTTTAGGAACGATAAATCCTGCTCCGCCTTGGATGGTTTCTAAAACCACAGCAGCGGTTTTGGTTGTTATTTTTTGAATATCCTCCTCTGCATTAAACTGTATAAAAGATACCCCAGGCAATAAAGGGCGGTAGCCTTTTTTTTGTTCCTCTACCCCCAAAAGACTCAGCGCACCATGTGTACTGCCGTGGTAAGCATTGTGCGCAGCGATTAACTCGCTTCTTCCTGTGGCGCGTTTGGCGAGTTTTAGTGCTCCTTCGATGGCCTCTGTCCCAGAGTTAGTCAGGTAGGTTACCTCTAAATTTTCAGGAAGATTTTCAACCAAAGTTTTACACAGTTCAACCGCGGGGGCCTGAGCAAATTCGCCATAGACCATAACGTGCATATACCGCTTGAGCTGCTTTTTTATGGCACGAACAACCCGTGGATGCCGATGCCCTACACTACAAGCTGATACGCCCGCGACAAAGTCCAAATACTTTTTGCCATTGGTGGCCTTGATGTAACTGCCCTTGGCCGAGGAAACAACAATTCCTAAAGGATGTGGAGTGGTTTTGGCTTGATATCGCAGAAAATCTTCGTGCAGCATTTTCCTATTTTTTGAATAAATCTTCATAGGTTTCTGGGCGTTCGTCTTCACGCCATAGAAAACCTTCCAACAGACGAAGGTTAGGGTCTATTTGGTCTTCAGGATTTACCTTTCCTTCTGGGCTGATGTAAAAAGAGATTTTTTCAATTTCATTCTCTTTAAATTCTACATTTAAGGCACTGCAGATGGTATTGTTGATTCCGATGAGTTCGCCTTTGTCTGAATAGAGGTAATAGATCACTCGGGTGTTTTTGACCACATCAAGCTGGTGTAAGACCCCTTCTTTAAAGTCTCCGTAAAGTTCTTTGCCATTGATTTGGTTGTAGCCGTTGGCACTAAGGCTATCTTTTTCAATGATAAAGGCATTGCCATAGATTTGTAGGGAATCCAATTTACGGGTGTTAAAGTCAGACAAAAGATAAATGAGTTCGCCTGTCATTTGGCTGTTGTTAAACCACAAAACGGGGTTGCGTTTGTTCTTTTGATCGTCGGTCAGCACTTGCGCTTCTTTTTCGGTAAAGGGGCGTTTGTGGAGTTCAATTCTACCACTGACTTCATCCAAGTAGAGGGAATCTGATTTCCCACGGATATCCGTTTTTAAAATACGTACCCCATAATAGCCTCTCAGTATTCTGTGCTCTGTGGGGCCAGTCCCCAACAAGGTGTCGGCATGAATGTACAGCGAATCGTTTTCGAGTAAGTTTATGGCCACAGCGTTTCGGGTAATGATCGCCGAATCTTTGGCTTTAAAGATTTCGGCATAATGCCCACGAATGATCGACTGGTTAATGGTGTCGTTGATGACAATGTTTTGGGTGGCTGCGGCATACTGCCGTTGATTTTCAAAATAGAGACTATCTCCTTCAATGATTTTATCATTGTAGAAAATTTTGGCGTTTTTTTTGAAATGGCCTTTTTCTACCTCCATATTATAATAGCCACGTTCGCAATAGATGTCGTAATCTTGCCCAATAATTTTAGTTGGGCCGTACAGATAGGCTTGGTTGGTTTCTGTATAGTAATCGAGTTGAGCGGAGTTTACAGTGTATTCAGGATTGTTTATCCGAACGTTAGAAATAAATTGGTATTTCTTTTCTTCCATAAAATACTTCCCTCGATTACTCTTCAGCGTAGAAGCACTATCAATTATGGTTCCTGGGGTTTCGTAAAAGGCAATATTTTCGATACGATCCAAAAAGAGGGTGTCTGTTCTCAGGGTCATATCGGGTTGTTCTAGGTATACTTTCCCCCAAGCTTTTGCACGCCCTTTTTCTCCGTCATACTCCATGTGTTCACTTGTCATTTTTAGGGTATCCCCTTGGGTAAAGACCACTTGTCCGTCGGCTTTAAAAAAGTTTTTTGTTCCGTAAAAAAAAGACCGATCAGATTCGATTAAGGCGCCCTCGTGAAAGAGTTTTACACGGGTATTTCCTTTTTTTAGTAAAATGTTGGCACCCGGATAGCGGGCTTCATCTTTCGCAAAAGAGCCTGCTTGGCGGATTTCAACAATCTTCCTTTCTTGTGCGGTTAACCTTACGCCTAAGAGAAGCGAAATTCCCCATAAGATGATTAGGCGAGGTGTCATTTTACACGATTATCTAAATATGGTTTGCTTGCGATCTGGCCCTACTGAAACAATTTTTATAGGGGTTTCTAACGCTTCCTCCAGGTAAGCGATATACTGCTTAAACGTATCCGGAAATTCGTCTTCAGCAGTCAATTTTGTTAAATCTTCTTGCCAGCCTGGCAATTCGATATAATTTGGACTTACTTCTTCAGGATCTATAGAAAAAGGAAGATAATCAACCGTTCCGGCTTTGGTGGTGTAGGAAGTACATACTTTGATGGTGTCAAAGCCTGATAAAACATCCCCTTTCATCATCATCAATTGGGTAACTCCATTGACGCGTATAGCGTATTTAAGGGCAACCAAGTCTAACCATCCGCAACGTCTTGCACGACCGGTGGTGGCTCCGAATTCATTTCCTACACGGCCCATGGTTTCTCCGACTTCATCAAAGAGCTCGGTAGGGAAAGGTCCGCTACCCACACGGGTGGTATAGGCTTTAAATATTCCGAATACTTCTCCTACAGCATTGGGTGCTATTCCTAGCCCCGTACAGGCTCCAGCAGCCGTAGTCGTCGAGGAGGTAACGAACGGATAGGTTCCAAAATCGATGTCCAGTAAGGACCCTTGTGCCCCCTCGGCCAAGATTTTCTTCCCTTCCTTTTGTGCGGTGTGCAGATAGTGTTCGCTATCGATCAAAGGAAGTTGCTTAAGGCTTTCTATGGCTTCGAAGAATACTTTTTCCAGTTCTTCTAAATCAAATTCTATTTTGTCTTCGTAGCCTTCTAGCATTTTTAGATGCTTGTTGCGTAGCGTCGTATATTTTGTTTTCCAGTTTTCAAGCACGATGTCGCCTACACGAATACCGTTTCTTCCGGTTTTATCCATATAGGTTGGTCCGATGCCTTTGAGGGTAGAGCCTATTTTTGCTTTCCCTTTAGCCGCTTCAGAAGCTGCGTCCAGCAGTCTGTGCGTAGGTAAGATCAAATGGGCTTTTTTGGAAAGCAGTAATTTTTCTTCAAACTTGATTCCAAAGGGAGCAAGCTTGTCAAGTTCTTGTTTGAAAATAACAGGATCAATCACCACACCATTACCAACAATATTTATAGCGGTTGGATGAAATATCCCGGAGGGGATTGTATGCAAAACATGCGATACTCCGTCAAACTTTAGGGTGTGTCCTGCATTAGGTCCTCCTTGAAATCGGGCGATGATATCGTATTCTTTGGTGAGTACATCAACTATTTTTCCTTTTCCTTCGTCTCCCCATTGAAGACCGAGCAGTAAGTCTACCGACATATAGTGTGGGTGTTAAGATTGTTTTTTCGTGGCGTAAAAGTATAAAGAATGGTTGTGAATATCAACATCAAATATCTCTTCAATGGTTTTTTTAATGCTTTGAATCCGCGGGTCACAAAATTCTTTTACTTCTCCAGAATCTGTCAAGATGATATGATCGTGTTGTTTGTCAAAAAATGATTTCTCATATTGGGCTTGACTCCCAAATTGGTGTTTTCGTACTAAGCCGCATTCTAACAAGAGTTCTATGGTGTTGTATAAGGTGGCTCTGCTGACACGATAGTTTTTATTTTTCATCATGATGTACAACGACTCAATATCAAAATGGTCATCATGATCATAGATTTCATGCAGTATGGCAAAACGCTCTGGAGTTTTCCTGTGTTTGTGTTGATCCAAAAAGTTTATAAATACATTTTTGACGACTTCTTGGGGGTTCTGTATTTCAGCCATGGGTCTTCTATTATAGGGTAAAGGTACAGTTTTCTTTATTATTCACGTATTACTTTATCTATCCCAGATATTTTATACAGATTTTGAATCAGTTTTTTAAGGGTGCTTTTATTTTTAACCTTTAAATGTATAAGACCATTAAAGAGTTCTTCGGTAGTGCTAAAGTTAATCTTTGTAATGTGCACATGCATGTTGTTGGATATTACCCGCGTCACTTGATTTACCAGCCCTATTTGGTCTATGCCAGAAAGGCGTAAGATTGCGCTAAATTCTTGTTCACTCGAATCGATCCACCAGGCGGGTAAAATACGATAAGCGTAATTGGATTGTAAGGCAATGGCATTAGGGCAGTTGTTTTTATGTACTTTGACCCCTTCATTTATGGTTAAAAATCCGAATACTTTATCGCCGGCGATGGGATGGCAACACTTGGAAAGGGTGTAGGGGAGTTCCTCTTTTTCTTTTCCAAAGACCAATTTGTCGTATTTAGAAACAAATTCATCTGTCTCTAAGATTTGCTTCTCGCTACGCGAACGAATTTTTGTTTTTATAAAGTTTAAAAAACTATTGTTGTAGGCCTGGGCAAATTCTTTCAGTTGTTTGTTGTCCAAAGTTCCCAGTCCTACTCGGTAAAAAAGGTCTAAAGCAGAATTCACCTTGAAGAAATGAACAAGTTTTGTGATGGATTTATTGTCCAACTTTATTCTTAACTGACGTAATTTTCTTCTTAAAATCTCCTTTCCTTCTTCTGCAATTTTCTTTTTTTCTTCGTTTAAAGAAGCTTTGATTTTACTTCTAGAACGGGAAGTAATTACATAGTCTAGCCAGTTGGCTGTGGGCTTGGCGGTTTCTGAAGTGATGATTTCGATCAAATCCCCGCTTTTTAGGGTACGTGAGAGGGGAACAAGCTTCCCATTGACTCTAGCGCCACGGGTTTTTAATCCTACTTCTGTATGAATATGAAAGGCAAAGTCTAGGGTAGAGGAGCCGCTAGGCAATGACTTAAGGTCTCCTTGGGGGGTAAAGACAAATATTTCATCGGCATAGAGATTGAGTTTAAAGTCTTCGACAAAATCAATGGCATTCCCCTGTTTGTTTTCCAAGACTTCTTTCAATCGGTTGAGCCAGGCATCAATTCCTGTTTCTTTTTCCTCTCCTTGTTTGTACCGATAATGTGCTGCATATCCCTTTTCTGCAATCTCGTGCATGCGCTCCGATCGCACTTGAACTTCTACCCATTTATTGTCTGGCCCCATAACGGTAATGTGGAGAGATTCATAACCGTTAGACTTGGGAGAAGAAATCCAATCCCGAAGCCGCGTAGGGTTGGGCGTAAAATGATCGGTAACGATAGAATAAATTTTCCACGCTAAGAATTTCTCATTCTTTAGGGTAGAGCGGTAAACGATACGGATAGCAAACTTGTCAAAAACCTGATCGTATCGAATCCCCTGTTTTTGCATTTTCTTATGGATAGAAAATATCGACTTACTTCGCCCTTGAACAAAATAGTTTATCTTTTCTCTGTTCAGGGTTGATTCTATGATCTTAGAAAACGATTTTATATACTGTTCCTGTTCGCTTTTACTTTCCTCTATTTTGCTTTTTATGTCTTCAAAACGTTTGGGTTCTGTGTACTTTAGACTCAGATCTTCCAGTTCTGTTTTGATTTTATACATGCCAATACGGTGTGCCAGTGGCGCATAGATGTACAAAGTTTCCGAGGCAATTTTTACCTGTTTGTACTCGGGCATGGCGTCCATGGTTTGCATGTTGTGAAGACGGTCTGCAATTTTGATGATAATTACACGGATATCGTCGTTCAGGGTTAAGAGCATTTTCCTGAAATTCTCTGCCTGTAAAGAAACATCAGTGTCCTTTTTTAGGTTTGAAATTTTTGTCAGGCCATGAACAATTTTAGCAACGCTATTGCCAAAGAGACGTTCGATATCGTTAAGTGTATATTCGGTATCTTCTACCGTGTCATGCAATAGTGCTGAAGCAATGGAGGTAGCGTCCAAGCCTATTTCCGAGGCCACAATTTTTGCTACGGCTATAGGATGAAAGATGTAGGCCTCGCCAGATTTTCTCCTTTGATTTTTATGCGCATCTACAGCCGTGTCAAATGCCAGACGAATCAGTTTCTTATCTTCATCTGTTAACTGAAGATAACTGATGCGCAGTAGTTCTTTATACTGCTTGGCAATCTCTTTATTTTCTAACTGTTCGTCTATGAGCATGACTTAATTTACACAATTCTTTTTTATGACCCCGCTTTTAGCCTAATTTTCTTTGTCGTTGTGCTTCATACATCAAAATCCCTGCCGCAACCGATACGTTTAAAGAATCATTCTTTCCCATCATGGGAATAAATGCTTGGGCAGGACTCTGTTTTAACCAGTCTTCGCTCAGTCCTTTATCTTCTGTGCCTACTGCAATGGCCAGTGGTCCCGTGTAGTCCAGTTGTGTATACGCTACGGCATCTGTTGTCAAAGCCGCCGAGACGAGCTTGATGTTGTGTTTGCTTAAAAAATCAAAAAAATCCTGTCTTGCACAGCCCAGCCATTGCACAGAAAAAATACAGCCTACACTAGAGCGCACAACGTTTGGGTTGTAGAGGTCCGTTTTAGGATCTACAATGAGCAAAGCATCTGCACCAACCGCATCGGCTGTACGGAGAAGGGCTCCTATATTACCGGGCTTTTCTGGGGATTCTGCCACAAGAAAGAAAGGATTCTCTTTTATGACCAAGTCCTCAAGAGCGCCCGACTTTTGTTCTACTACAGCAATGACCTTGGAGGTGTTAGATCGGTAGCAAAGCGATTCAAACACGTCCTCTTCAATAGCATAACAATGGGCATTTGCCTCGTGTTTTTCAACCCAGCTAGAGAAATTTTCGAGCTGATCTTCTTTAAAAAATAATTCTCTAATGACGTAACCGCCCTCTTGCGCAAAGCGTATTTCTTTTTCTCCTTCTACAGAAAAAGTTTTTGTTTGGCTTCTCAGCCTCGATTTTTCTTGAAGGCCTTTAAGGTGTTTTATATGCGGATTTTTTGCACTGGAAATCCGTTTCATGCTCTATTTACGCTAATATTTTTCCATATATCTATTCCAAAGTTCTGTTTGGTGGGTGGCCAAATTAATTTCTCTCCCTTGGATATAGGCTCTACTCAATTGATTGGTTCGCATGTCTAGCGCGTCTCCTTCTGACACAAATAGGGTAGCGTCTTTCCCTACTTCTAGGCTTCCCAATTGATTCTCTACCCCTAAGATTTTAGCTGCATTTAAGGTTATCATTTCAACAGCCTTTTCTTTAGGAACACCATAAGCGGCAAAAGATCCTGCATAGAAAGGAAGGTTGCGTGTATTCATACGTTCCATTCTACCGCTAACATCTACGGTGACAAGTATACCTGCATTGACCAATTTAGCGGCAAGCTTAAAGGGTAACTTTACATCTTGGTCCTCTGTATTGGGTAAGCGATGCGGTCTTGAAAGGATGACGGGAATGTTTTCTTCGTTTAAAAAATCTGTAATCAAATGGGCTTCATCGCCCCCTACCAGCACGATGTCTTGGATGCCATGCTTCTTTAAAAAGTGGATTCCGTCTATGATTTGTCTTTTTTCTTTGGCGTGTAAGTACAGTTTTTGTGTGCCTAAAAATACCCCACTCATGGCCTCATAGGGAAGGTTTTTTAGTGCAGCATCTCCGTTGTTATAGCTTTTTGCTGCGGTAAAAAATGCCTCAATTTCACGCGTCTGCTTGCTGTAGTTTTTTTCGTCAAAAATAATAGGATCCTGTCCTTTAGCTCTTCTGCCATAGGTGTAGGTCCTTGGCCAGTTGAGGTGAAGTCCTTCATCTGTTTTTAAAGCGGCATCTTCCCAGTTCCAAGCATCAAGTTGAACAACCGTAGAACTCCCTGCAATACGTCCTCTTCTTGGAACGATTTGCGCGGTGAGGATCCCATTTGGGCGTAATGATTCTACAACTTTAGATTCTGCATTGTATGCAATTGCAGTCCTGATGTGGGGTAAAAAATTACCAATTTCATTTAAATCATTGGTGGGGCGAATGGCGTCAATTTCAACCATCCCAACAGTGCTGTTCGCTGCTATAAAGCCCGGATAGACCTCCTTGCCCTTCAGGTCAATTTTAAGGTCGTAATTCCCTTTAACCAAGTCAGCAGTGCTAACTTCTACAATTTTTCCTTCGGTAAAACCGATGGCGCTATTTTCAATTACATCTCCATTGCCAATATGGGCAGTAGCCCCTACAAGCAGGATACTCTGCGCTTGTTTTGGAGCCGGGGTCTGCTGCGCAAATCCTAGATTAACTCCTAAACAGATGATGATTAATGCTATTTTTTTCATTTTCTTTTTTTTTTAGTCCAACGTTTCACAGTGGAATTCAATATTTTTCTTTGCTTTCGGTTTTTGTGTTGCGGCACCGCCATTTTTTGCGTCAATCATTTGTTTTATGATTTGATTGCGCTCCTCTGCGATTTTCTCGACTTGGGCAGTGGCTCTTTCGTAGTCATAGTAAACAACCCCTTCAATCATGGTTTTTTCGGCGATGGCATAAATGGACATGGGGTGGTCTGACCATAAAACCAAATCGGCAGATTTTCCTACTTTAACGCTCCCGACCTTATCGTCTATATGCAAAAGTTTAGCTGGGTTTAGCGTTACAAATTTCCAGGCATCCTCTTCCGAAACTCCTCCATATTTTACGGCTTTTGCCGCTTCTTGGTTTAAGCGTCTTGACATTTCGGCATCGTCAGAATTAAAGGCAACAGTTACCCCTTGGCTGTGCATGATGGCTCCGTTGTACGGAATAGCATCATTTACTTCAAACTTGTAGGCCCACCAGTCAGAAAAAGTAGATCCTCCAACGCCATGTTCTTTCATTTTGTCAGCGACTTTATATCCTTCAAGAATATGCGTAAAGGTATTGATGGTCACCCCAAAACGTTCCGCTACTTTCATCAGCATGTTGATTTCGCTTTGTACATAAGAGTGGCAAGAGATAAAGCGTTCGCCATCCAATATTTCTACTAAAGTTTCCATTTCCAAATCATACCTTGGGGCATTGCTTTTTGCTTTTTCTTTTCTGGAGAGCGCATTGTAAGTCTCCCATTGTTTCTTGTATTCTGTAGCCCGTTGGAAATAGTCTACAAAAACCTGTTCTACCCCCATTCTGGTTTGTGGGAAACGCTGGTAACTTGGCCAGTTGGATTGTTTTACATTTTCCCCCAATGCAAATTTTATAAAGGGCGCAGCTCCTTGGTAAAGCAGTTCCTCTGCACTCTTTCCCCATCGCGGTTTAATAATGGCAGATCTTCCGCCAATAGGGTTGGCAGAACCATGTAATATTTGCAGGGTAGTAACCCCCCCAGAGAGGTTGCGATACAAGTCTATATCCTCTGCATCAATGACATCTTCAATGGTAACTTCTGCAGAAGAGTTATGCCCACCCTCGTTGATGCTAGAGGCCCCAATGTGTGAGTGTTCATCGATAATACCACTGGTTAAGTGCTTCCCAGTAGCCTCTATACTTTCTGCTCCTGCTGCAACAAGATCTTTACCGATGGCCTTTATTTTTCCGTTTTGAACCCATACATCTGTGTTGGTAAGAATACCCTCTGACTCATTGGTCCAGACGGTAGCGTTCTTAAAGACAACATTTTGAGCACTAGGGAGACGTTCAAATCCAAAACCGTTGTTTGGGAAGGTAACGGGCATTAAAGGCGCATTTTCTTTAGAGCTGTCTTTCTTTTTCTTGGGGGTTGCTTTTTCTTCAAGTTGCGCCTCCCAACGTATTTTGTTTCCGTCAAAGTCAGTCCCATCCCCGTTGATCTTTTTATCGGAAACAATGCGTGCATTGAGGCTAGCAAAACGATCTTCTTTTAAGATTTTTAAGGTGAGCCAATCATTTTTATAGCTTAAGTTGCTTTTAAAAACGCTTGAATCTTGTTTGACCGTCGCACTAATTTTCTTTGCAGAATTTTTTACTTCAAGGCGATACGCTTCACTGCCTACTTGTAAGCTGTATTTTCCGTCAAGATTGTAGGCGGGAAGTGTTTTTACGGTATGTTTTTTTCCTTGTACCCAATTGTCAAGAAGTTGAGTTCCCTCTTGGAATAGTGGGCCGTCTGTGACAATAAAATTGGCATAAGCCCCTTTCTTCAATGTACCAAGAAGGTTCGATTTTCCGATGAGCTTAGCGGGTTGTGTGGTCAGTGCCGCTAAAGCTTGATTTTCATTCAGTCCGTAACGAATGGCTTTCCGGATATTGTTTAAAAAGTCATTAGCAGATTTTACCCCTTGACTGGTAAAAGCAAATTGTACACCTGCTTTGGCCAACACACTCGGATTGCTTGGCGCTTGATTCCAATAGCGCAGGTCATTTAAGCTTATCTTCTGTGTGCTTACTGGGTCAGACACATCATAGGCTTTTGGGAAATTTAACGGCACCAAAAGGGCTTGTTTTAGTGCTTTTATTTCGTTTAGGTGTTCGTATTCTCTTCCGCTGGCACTGATGATAAAGTTTTTTTGAAACTCATTTCCAATTTTTCCTGCACGAATGACATCGAGTTTGTTGGTGGTTTCAAATAAAGTTGGAAGTTTCTGGTTTTCTAATACCGCTTCTAATGATAAATCTTTGTTGGTAGCCCCTCCTTTGGCATACCAATCTGCATCGTGGAAGACTTGGCGAAGCAATGCCATTGACCCCATGATAGAGCCTGGATAATATTGGCTAGACAGACTGCTTTTTTTAAAAGAAAGGTGTTGTGCATTCTGGGTATCGATGAGTCGTACAGCGTCATTGTCATGATCGTTTAAACTCACCAATACGGCCGTACCCCTGTGGATGCCCTCTTTTCTGTGGGTGTTTACGGTGCCAAAACCAAATGAACGCATTTTTTTTGCAGCAGCTTTATCGTAAGCGTAATCTGAAATACTGTTATAATCACTAAGGATATGATCGTTCCAATAATATCCTTCACGGGTAGTTTCGTATTGCGTACTTCTTCTGCCCGGGCTAGCTTTGCTGCTCTTTTTGATGCCAAAATCATGATGCAATTCAATAAAAGAAGCATAAATGTGTTTTCCTTTGGCATCTACGATTATCGTATTCTTAGGAAGTACTACATTTTCTCCAACCGCTACTATTTTTTGGTTTCTAAACAGTACAGTTCCTTGATCTATTTTCTGATTGGGCGAAGGATGTATTGTAGCATTTATCAGAGCAGTATAGTGCTGCTCCTGTGTTTTTACCCCCGAATTGGTCGGAAAGTAATCTTGGCCATATCCCCCAAAAA
>WTJB01000275.1 GCA_011526335.1 Candidatus Arcticimaribacter sp. | reverse complement strand
ACATTTTAATCATTGGTGGTTCAAGCGGAATAGGCCGTGCTTTGGTGGATTTACTAGCACCAAATCACAACATTTATGTGGCTTCTAGAAGCAACGAATCACTGGCTAATGCGGCTGTAACACATCTGACCCATGACGTTTTGAATGATGAACTTGATGTGAACAACTTACCCGAACAACTTGACGGTTTTGTGTATTGTCCTGGAAGCATTAATCTTCGCCCCTTTCGTGGGTTAAAGCCTGCTACCTTTACAGAAGACTTTAACCTAAATGTATTAGGGGCTGTCAAATGCCTTCAGGCGGTACTGCCTCTACTACAAAAAAGCGAGCAAGCCAGCTTGGTTTTTTACAGCACCGTTGCCGTTACGACAGGCATGCCTTTTCATGCTTCGGTAGCTGCAGCAAAAGGAGCTCTGGAAGGACTTACACGTTCATTGGCCGCAGAATATGCACCCAAATTTCGCGTCAACTGCATTGCGCCTTCCTTGACCGATACGCCTCTGGCGACTAAATTTTTAAACAACGAAGCCAAAGTAGAAAAAGCAGAAGAACGTCACCCGCTAAGGAAAGTGGGGACTGCAGAAAATATAGCGCAAATGACCGCTTTTCTCCTCGGAGATGAAAGTCAATGGATGACCGGACAAATCCTTCATGTGGACGGAGGCATCGGGGATCTTAAAACAAACTAATGTGGAACACTATACAGTATTTTGGTTTAGACGGGACTTACGGTTGGAAGACAACTGTGGCCTTTACCACGCCTTAAACAGCGGGAACAAGGTTTTACCCATCTTTATCTTCGATACTGAAATCATTCATAAGCTGCCTAAAGAGGATGCTCGAATAGAAATGATTCATGCGGCCTTAGGGAATTTATCAGATGCTATGAAGAGGAACAGATGTAACGTCGGAACGTATCACGGGAGACCCAAGGCCGTTTTTGAATCCCTGCTCCAACAGTACCCCATTAAAAAAGTAGTCACCAACCACGACTATGAGCCCTATGCGCAAGAACGCGACAATGAAATTGCCGCCCTATTGGAACAACACGGGATTGCTTTTGAGACCCACAAAGATCAAGTAATCTTTGAAAAAAGTGAGGTCACCAAAGACGATGGTCTTCCGTATAAAGTGTACACCCCCTACTCCCGTAAATGGCTCAGTCGTTTTAAAGAGGTAGGACTCACCCACTACCCATCGGAAGATCACCTTGATGCTTTGGCGGAAGAAACGCAATCGCAATGCAGTTTAGAGGAGTTGGGTTTCCATCCCTCTGCCGTAGCACAGCCGGTGTATCAATTCAATGAAAAAATTATTCGGGAATATGAAGACACCCGAAATTTCCCAGCCTTAGACGCTACTTCCCGCATTGGCGCGCATTTGCGTTTTGGCACGCTAAGCGTTCGAAAAATGGTGCGTGACGCAGCTATGGAAGAAAACCCCACCTTTTTAAAAGAATTGATTTGGCGGGAGTTCTTTATGCAAATCCTTTGGCATTTTCCGCATTCGCACAATCGCTGTTTTAAACCCCAATACGAGCGTATTGCGTGGCGTAACAATGAAGATGAATTTCGTCGTTGGTGTGAAGGCAATACAGGATATCCTTTTGTAGATGCCGGTATGCGGGAACTCAATGCCACAGGATTTATGCACAACCGAGTGCGTATGCTGGTCGGTAGTTTTCTGTGCAAACACTTATTGATTGATTGGCGCTGGGGGGAAGCTTATTTTGCTGAAAAATTATTGGATTATGAAATGGCCAGTAATGTTGGCAACTGGCAATGGGTTGCAGGCTGTGGAGTTGATGCGGCTCCCTATTTCCGCATTTTTAATCCTACAGATCAAATCAAAAAATTTGATAAACAACACGAGTACATCAAAAAATGGGTGCCAGACTATCAAGAATTGACCTATCCTAAACCCATAGTGGATCATAAATTTGCGCGAGAACGCTGTTTGACCACCTACAAAGCCGCCCTGAATGCCTAGAGGGGTAAAAAAAGAAAATCTCCCAGAAAAAATCTGTTTCACCTGTAAACGCCCTTTTAGCTGGCGAAAGAAATGGGAAAAAGATTGGGACAACGTTAAATATTGTAGCAAAAGATGCAGAAACGAAAAGGAAAAGCCTTAATCTGGCTAAGAAATGATTTGCGCACCCAAGATCATACAGGATTCTACAAAGCAACACAACGGCATGAAACCGTTGTAGCTTATTACAGCTTTGATCCAAAACACTATAAAAGCACCCCTTGGGGATTTAAAAAAACAGAAGGGTTTCGTGCCCAGTTTTTAATCGAAAGTGTATCCGACCTGCAAGAGCAACTCAAGCAACTAAACATTAGCCTTATTGTCGGTCAAGAAAATCCTGCTGAAGGCATTGCCAAGTGGTGTGATACACTAGAAATAACAGATCTTTATTACCAAGAAGAATGGACCAAAGAGGAGGTTGATCGGGAAAAAGAAGTCCTAGCACTCGCTCCCAAGCTAACACTACATACCTACCAAGATCAATTTTTATTTCATCCAGAGGATATTCCCATGGATATCGAAAACCTTCCAGAGGTGTTTACCCTTTTTAGAAAAAAATGCGAAAAGTACAGTAAAGTACGTCCATGCCTCTCCCCCCTTTCCGCGATGGAAGGAAGTAATCTTTTAAAAGAAAGGTTTGATTTGCCCAGTTTAGCAGACTTAGGTTTGGAAGAGATCACGCCGCACCCCCATTCTGCCTTTCCTTTTAAAGGGGGTAGTTGTGCAGCCAAGCTGCGTTTAGATCATTATTTCTGGGATACCGAAAAGCTCTCTTTTTATAAACAAACCCGAAATGGACTCGTAGGCATTGACTACAGCTCCAAATTTTCGGCATGGTTAGCCAATGGGGCTCTATCAGCCCGTGAAATATACTGGGAGATTAGAGAATACGAAGCCCAAATGCAAAAAAATCAATCGACCTATTGGTTAATTTTTGAGTTAATCTGGCGGGATTACTTCAAGTTTATCGCACTAAAACACAAAGACAAAATTTTCCATTTGGGTGGGATATTAGAAAAGGATTATCACTGGAAAACAAATCCCAATACCGTTCAAAAATGGATGGAGGGAAGCACAGGTGAACCCTTTGTCAATGCCAACATGATTGAGCTGAAAAAAACGGGCTGGATGAGCAACCGCGGCCGCCAAAATGTGGCCTCATATTTTGCTAAAGATTTATTGCTGGATTGGCGCATTGGTGCCGCCTATTTTGAGGCCATGCTTATCGATTATGACGTCCACAGCAACTACGGCAATTGGATGTATGTCTCGGGGGTAGGAAACGACCCAAGGGACCGAAAATTCAATGTACGTATGCAGGCCGAGCGATATGACGAAAACGGAAAATTCCAACGGATGTGGAATCAAGAAAGTTTGTTTGAATGAAAATAAGATTACTCTTAGGGGACCAACTCAACATCAATCATCCCTGGTTTCAAGAAATTGATCCTGAGGTGACCTATGTGCTGATGGAAATGCGTCAAGAAACCGATTATGCCCCGCATCACATTCAAAAAGTCGTCGCTTTCTTTGGGGCCATGCAAACCTTTGCCCAAACGCTAAAAAACAAAGGACACCAAGTACGCTACCTCAGCCTTGATGACCCCAAAAACAAACAAAACCTAAACGAAAACCTCTCCCTATTCATCCAGGAGATGGGAGCAACTTCGTTTGAATATCAGTTGCCCGACGAATACCGTTTGGATGAACAACTCAAGAATTTTTGCCAAAAAACTGCAGTAGAAACACAAGCGGTGGACACCCACCACTTTATGACCAAGCGTGAAGATTTAGCCAATTTTTTTGAAGGAAAAAAGCAATTGATCCTCGAATTCTTCTACCGCAATATGCGGAAGCAATTTGATCTTCTGATGCAACAAGGCCAACCCGAAGGGGGGCAATGGAATTACGACAAAAACAACCGCAAAAAATGGAAAGGAACCCCAGAAATCCCTTTGGCCTATATCCCAAAAACAGAAGAGCTTGTCGCCCTTCAAAACAGGATTACATCCGCAGGGGTAAAAACCATTGGGACAATGGATACAGAAAACTTTCTATTTCCCTTTAGTCGAGAAGAAGCTCTAGCGCAACTCGATTATTTCTGCACCCACTTGCTGGTTCATTTTGGAGATTTTCAAGATGCGCTACATACCGAAGAAATGAATCTCTTCCACTCTCGGATCTCTTTTGCGTTGAACGTAAAATTAATCAGCCCGCTAGAAGTTGTCCAGACCGTCATTGACTATTACCGTGCCCATGAAGACGAAATTGATCTGGCCCAAGTAGAAGGCTTTGTAAGGCAAATCATAGGATGGAGAGAATATATGCGCGGGATATATTGGAAAGAAATGCCGCATTATGCCGAGAAAAATGAGTTGGACAACCACAATCCGCTTCCCGATTTTTACTGGACAGGAAAGACGAAAATGAATTGCTTGCATCATGCCATAAGCAACTCCCTAGACAATGCCTATGCGCATCATATACAGCGTTTAATGATAACTGGGAATTTTGCTTTACTCGCTCAGGTGCATCCAGATGCAGTCGATCAATGGTATTTGGGCATTTATGCCGATGCGATTGAGTGGGTACAAATAACCAACACCAGAGGAATGAGTCAATGGGCAGATGGAGGTATCGTGGCGACAAAACCTTATGTGTCTGCTGCAGCTTATATTCACAAAATGAGCAATTATTGCGAAAGCTGTACCTATGACAAAAAGAAACGTTTAGGAGAAGATGCTTGCCCTTTCAACAGCCTTTATTGGAACTTTTTAGATGATAAAAAACAATTTTTCGCTAAAAACAACCGCATGGCTATGATGTTGCGCCTTTTGGAAAAAATTCCTCCACAAGAGTTAGCTGAAATAAAAGCTAGAGCGGGTAAAATATTAACCCAACCGGATGCTTTCTAATCGGCCACCATTAGCATTAGTTTGGTTGAAACGTGATTTACGGTTGCACGATCACGAAGCCTTAACCTCTGCCCTTAAAGAAAACAAACAGGTAGTACTTCTTTACATTTTAGAGCCTTCGTTGCTAGAAGACGAACACCTGAGTGAACGTCATCTTGACTTTATTAAAGCATCCATCAATGATCTACAAGAACAATTAAAACAATTCAATACCTCCCTGCTGGCGGTCCGGGGCGAGGTGGTAGATGTGTTTAATAAGCTGAACACCTTCTTTTCGATTAAAGGACTGTATTCG
>WTJB01000315.1 GCA_011526335.1 Candidatus Arcticimaribacter sp. | reverse complement strand
TCCTGGTTGGTCAGGGTTTCTTTTGGAACATAGCTCCCTACGGCTGTTATTGCTGGTTCCGATAATAGGAGATTTTACGGTAATGTAATTGTTTTCTTCTTTTGCTGGGGGAGCTGCAGGTTCTGCTGCTGGGGCCGCTGCGGGTGCTGCGGCTACGGGTGCTGCCGCCGGTAGGGCTGCTGGCATGGGTTGAATGATTGTCGTCGCTTCTGCAGTGCGCTCTTCAGAGCCTGTTTTGATGGTGATTTTTACATCATCCATTTCAAGGCTTACTTCTGATGCCCCAGATTTTGCTACAAATCTAATCAGATTTTGAATTTCCTTAATGTCCATATTCCTTTCGTTTTATGTTGATTGATCGTAATTCCAAGTTAAATAGGCTGCGCCCCAGGTAAATCCTCCACCGAAGGCGGCAAAGAGAATTTTATCCCCTGCTTTGAATGTTGACTCATAATCGGCCAACACCAAGGGGAGGGTCGCTGCTGTTGTATTTCCGTACTTCTGTATGTTCATTAATACTTTCTTGTCTTCAATGCCGATATTTTTTCGGGTTGCCTCTAAAATTCTCTGATTGGCTTGATGTGGAACAAGATAGTCAATAGATTCAGATGTTAAATTATTTTTTTTCATAACTTCTTTGGCCGCAAGAGACATGTTTTGAACCGCGTATTTAAATACCGTTCTGCCTTCTTGCTTGAGGTAATGACCCCCTTCTGCAAAAGTAGTTGCGTTGATTGGATGCAATGAACCGCCCGATTTCATGTAAAGAAATTCTCTTCCACTGCCATCACTGCGTAAAAAATCATTTTCATAGCCAAACCCATTGGTTGATTTTTCCATCAAAACCGCCCCTGCTCCGTCGCCAAATATCACACAGGTTTTTCTATCGGAATAATCTACAATAGAGGACATTTTATCGGCTCCAATCAAAAGAATTTTCTTGTACTGCCCAGACCGTATATAAGCGGAGGCAACCGACATGCCGTATAGAAATCCAGAACAAGCGGCTTGCAGGTCAAAAGCAAAAGCATTGCTTGCCCCTATTTGAGTGGCTACGTAAGGAGCTGTGGCGGCAATGTTCATGTCTGGAGTGATGGTAGCTACCAATACCAAATCAATGCTGCTTGGGTCAACATTCTTTTTTTGGATGAGATTTTTAGCCGCCTCAATGGCTAAATACGATGTTGGGTGTAGTGGGTTTTTTGCGATATGCCTTTGGACAATACCCGTACGGGACTGGATCCATTCATCACTGGTGTCTACCATGCGTTCCAAATCCTGGTTGGTCAGGGTTTCTTTTGGAACATAGCTCCCTACGGCTGTTATTGCTGCTTTTACGGCTTGGTTTAGCATATAAACTTCGCTTTGCTCTGCACTTTATTAAGTGAAGATAGGAGGAATTTTATAAAAACAAATTGCTTTTAAAAAAAAATGCTCTCTAAAGTATCAGAGAGCAAGATGTGTTTGTCGAGACGGTATTAAGCTTCCGCTACCTCGGTGTTGTCAATAAGAACTTTTCCTTTGTAGTACAACTTTCCTTCATGCCAGTGTGCACGGTGGTAAAGGTGAGCCTCGCCTGTAGTTTTATCTACAGCTATTTGAGAAGGTGCTGCTTTGTAATGCGTTCTTCTCTTGTCTCTTCTTGTTTTCGATATTTTTCTTTTAGGATGCGCCATCGTATTCCTTATTTACGTTTGTTATAATAAATCTTTTAACTTATTCCATCGTGGATCATTGTTGTTTTGTTCCACTTTGGGTTGTAATTCTTCTAATTTTTTTAAAATGTCTGATTGAAGAGATCCATCTTCTACTCCTGGGTGTATTCGTTTTGCCGGTAAAGACAAAACCACCATTTCATAAATGGGCTGTGCCACATCTATTTGATAACTGGAGTGCGGTAAGATCAATAACTCTTCATTGCTGTCATCATAGGTTTCACCAAACTTGACCACCCAGTCAAAGGTTGTTTCTATAGGGTAGTCAAAGGGTTCATCTGTGACATCGCAAGGGATGTTTACACTGCCCTTGGCAATAAATTTGAGATTCAACAGGGTTGATTTTTTCTCAAACTCCAATGTGATATTGATCTTCGAGTGGTTAAACTCTTCATAATCAAATGCGTCAAAGAACGTATTGTCAATAACAAAATGAAAATCGTGACGACCCTCTTTCAGACCAACAAATGGAATGTTATATTCTTTCAATTGATCCATTGTCTTGCTATTGAGCCTGCAAATTTATAAAAAAAAAGAGATTCCAAAAGGTTTCAGGAAAGATTTCTCTCTTTTTTTAGTCGTTTTTTTGTTCTAGAATGGCTTGAGTTTCACTGCGTTCAAAAAAGATTTGGCGAGCCAAGAAGAGGGCTTCTTCAAACGAACTTACCTCAGCTGTTCCTTTTCCTGCGATGTCAAACGCTGTCCCGTGATCCGGAGAGGTTCTAACTTTATTTAGTCCTGCCGTAAAATTTACCCCTTTGCCAAAAGCTAGGGTTTTAAAAGGGGTCAAGCCTTGATCGTGATAGGAAGCCAAAATTCCGTCGAAATGTTGCTGTTGTTGAGCACCAAAAAAACCATCGGCTGCATAAGGTCCGTAAACCAATTTCCCCTTTTCTTTCAGCTCTTTTATTTTCGGGCGAAGCACTTCATCATCTTCATTACCAATAACGCCATTGTCTCCTGTATGAGGATTAATCCCCAAAAGGGCTATTTTGGGTTTAGGAATGCCAAAATCTAGCTTAAGGCTTTCTTCCATCAATCTTACTTTACTTTCGATAAGGTCTCCTGTTATGGTTTGCGCGATGTCTTTTACAGGAATATGATCGGTCAATAAGCCCACACGCAGTTGATCTGCAACCATAAGCATCAGGCTAGTTCCCCCTAAGGTTTTGGCCAAATAATCTGTATGTCCTGGAAAAGAAAACACCTCGGATTGTATGTTGTGTTTATCAATGGGCGCGGTTACCAAAGCGTCAATTGCCCCTGACTTAAGGGCTTGAGTGGCGGTGGTAAGCGACTTTAAAGCATAAGCTCCACTTTCTTTATTGGGTTGGCCAAATTCTGTTTTAAATTGGGGTAAATCCAGTTCAACAACATTGAGCTGCGTTTTACTCTTTTTTGCTTCATTCTTGAGGGTAACAAAGGGCGTCTTTAGGCCCAACTGTTTCCGTTGAAAATTTAAGGTTTGGCTCTGAGCATAGACCACCGGGGTGAAAAAATCAAAAATACGTTTGTCTTCAAAAGCTTTTAAAACCAACTCGATTCCTATACCATTGGGGTCCCCTACAGAAATCCCTAGGGTTATTTTCCTTTTTTGTTCCATTCAAATGAGGGATTAATTCCTACTTTTGAGACAAAGTTAATCAATATAACTGAGCCTATGTTTACGGGAATCATTGAAGCCTTTGGGGTGGTTAAAAATTTGGTGTCAGAAGCAGAAAATATGCACCTCACTTTCGAAAGTCCGATCACTTCTGAATTGAAAATCGATCAAAGTCTTGCACACAATGGAGTATGCTTGACGGTAGTAAAAATGGATGGGGATGCGTATACCGTTACCGCCATTAAAGAAACACTCGATAAAACCAACCTTGGCGATTTGGTCATAGGAGATAAAGTAAATCTAGAGCGAGCCATGATCATGGGAAGCCGTTTAGACGGTCATATTGTACAGGGGCATGTAGATCAGATTGGTATTTGTACGGCCATTGCAGAAGAAGGGGGAAGTTGGAAGTTTTCTTTCGAATACGATCCAAGCCTCAATAATATTACCATAGAAAAAGGGTCGATTACCGTCAATGGAACAAGTTTAACCGTAGTAGATTCTGGCAGAAACACCTTTTCAGTAGCCATCATCCCGTATACCTATGAACACACTGTCTTTCATCAGTTCAAGGTAGGAACCCGAGTGAATTTGGAATTTGACTTAATTGGTAAGTACATCACCAAAATGCAAAGCCTGAAGTAGTATATTTTTTGTACTTTGAAGGAGAATTATACTACACTATTTTTATGGAAATTTTAGAACTCTCCACCATCCTTCTCATCTTGGCGTCTGCTTTTTCGCTGATAAATATTCGAATCTTAAAACTGCCCATGACCATAGGCTTGATGATTTTGGCCATCGTCTTATCGGTTGTTGTGTTGAGTGTAGGGGTTATCTATCCGCCTTTTTTAGAAGAAGCTACTTCCCTTACTCAGAAACTAGATTTTAGCGAACTACTGGTCAATGTAATGCTTCCTTTTTTACTGTTTGCTGGAGCCATCAGTGTCAATGTTCATGAGCTTTTGAAGGACAGAGCTACCATTCTTTTTCTAGCCAGTTTTGGGGTGCTGTTTTCCACTTTTGTTGTGGGGACTGGCGTACATTATTTGATTCAGATGCCTGTTTTTGGACTTCAAGATTTGGGGTTAAGCTATGTTGATTGCCTGCTCTTTGGTGCTCTCATTGCCCCGACAGATCCGATTGCTGTTCTGGCTATGGTCAAAAAAATGAACCTTTCTTCGATTACAGAAACTCGAATCGCAGGAGAATCGCTCTTTAATGACGGGATTGGAGTCGTGGTCTTTTTAACCCTCTTGAACATAAAAATAGACGGGGTTGAAAACATTACGGCAGCCAGCGTTGGAAGCCTTTTTGTAACGGAAGTTATCGGAGGTGTATTGCTCGGTGCTGTGATGGGATATCTTGGGCTAAAACTTTTAAAATACATCGAAAACGAGCATACAGAATTGGAGGTTTTAGTCACCCTTTCTCTAGTACTTTTACTCCCCATCATATCGCATAAATTTCATTTTTCAGCCGTTTTAGGCGTTGTGGTAATGGGGCTATTCCTCAATCAAAATATTGATGCGGATAAAGAAGAAGATGGCCTGCAACGCGCTATGGGAGACTATGTCTATAAATTTTGGCACCTTTTGGACGAAACCCTAAACGCTATTTTATTTATCCTTATTGGGATAGAAATCTTACCTATTTTTAGCAGTTTTCAGAGCAGCTTTATCTTTGTAGCCCTCATGGTCGTTCCCTTGGTGGTCATCGCACGATGGATAGGGGTAAGCATCCCTATCGGGATTTTGTCCATGAAAAAAAGTTTCGAAAAAAGAACGGCCTTGATCATCACCTGGGGTGGATTGCGGGGTGGCCTTAGTGTTGCCTTGGCGCTTAATCTTCCCGAAACCTTAGGCGAAGGCAAAGGGCTGATCATGTTCCTTACCTATGCCGTGGTTTTATTTACCATATTGGTGCAAGGCTTGACCCTTAAAAAAATTGTAAAATCCTAAGGCTTTTCCTTTCCTTTTAATAATTTTACCATTGAATAGTTCGCACTGTGACAACAGTGATGTTTAATTTAATGTAGAAAGGAGGTGCTTATGTCTTATGATAATTATTTGAGGAGTAACAGACAAGAAGTGCCTTTTACGGCAAGCTTCTAACTTGTTCTCCTTATCTATGGAATAAAAGCAGGTCGATGGGCCTGCTTTTTTATTTTTTCGCTTTGCCTTTGCCTACAAATCTGCTACCTTTAGCTAAAGACCATCCATGAAAGAAATTTCACGCTTAGACCTTCAAAAATTTTTATCAAACTCCCCTCATGACAAGGCACAATTTGTCCAAGATCTGGGACGTGCTTTTGAAGAAATTGGATTTGTAATTCTCAAAGGACATGCCATTACATCGGCGTTAACCGATCCTCTTTACGAGCAAATCAAAGCTTTTTTTGACTTAGATGATGCGGTAAAATCTAGCTATGAAATCGACGGCATGGCAGGACAGAGAGGCTATACTTCTTTTGGAAAAGAACACGCCAAAGGCAGAACGGAAGGCGACTTAAAAGAGTTTTGGCATTTTGGTCAATACAACAAACACCCTGATTCTAAACGGGAACAACTTCCCGAAAACATTAGCGTAAAAGAATTGCCCGAATTCAATCGGCTTGGGAAAAAAGTATACCAGGCTTTGGAGGAAACGGGTGTCGCATTATTACAAGCCATTGCCCTCTATTTGAACTTAGACGAACACTATTTTGATCCGTATGTGCGATACGGGAATTCCATACTACGGCCTATCCATTACCCGCCCATTAAAACCGCACCCAAAGAAGCCCTTAGAGCTGCACCCCACGGAGACATTAACCTCATCACACTTTTGATGGGGGCGCAAGGAAAAGGACTACAAGTAAAAACCAAAGCAGGCGATTGGATAGACGCCATCGCGCAAGAGGGCGATTTGATTATTAATATGGGAGATATGATGGCACGCTTGACCAACAATAAACTCAAGTCAACTCTACATCAGGTAGTAAACCCCCCAAAATCGCTTTGGGGTAGCTCGCGCTACTCCATTCCGTTTTTTATGCACCCCATCCCCGAAATGCCTCTGAATTGCCTTGAAAATTGTGTTGATGAAGCCCACCCAAAAGCTTATGAAGACTGTACTGCAGGGGCGTTTTTAGACCAACGGTTAAAAGAATTAGGATTAAAAAAATAAAATGGATACAACCCCCTTCCTTTTCACTATCGCCAATACCGCAATCCTTTTTGCTTGGTTACCCCTCCTTGTTGCGCCCAAAAAAAAGATTGCCCAGGCGCTTATTGCATTCCCCTATGTCCCCTTGGTCATAAGCCTTTTTTATCTCTACTTCCTGCTAAGCGACGGAGGTTTGAGCGAAGCCGATTTTTCTAGCCTAGAAGGAATTTTAAAATTATATCACCAAGCTACGCCAGAAGCTGCTGCTGCCGGGTGGATGCACTATCTTGCCTTTGATTTTTGGGTAGGGTGTTGGGTGCTACGGGATGCACAGAAAAGAGAACTTCCCCATGCGCTTATTCTGCTTCCCTTGCTCAGCACCTTTATGCTTGGGCCGGTTGGCGTACTGCTTTATGTTATTTTTTCTCAACTTTATTTGATCCGAAAAGCATGAGCTATCGTCGCATTAACCGATTTAGAAAAACGCACCGTTATTTAGGCCTTTTTATTGGTATACAGTTCTTGTTTTGGACCATTTCTGGACTCTATTTTAGTTGGACGGACATCGATAAAATTCATGGCGATCACTACAAAAAAGGAAAAATCCAAAAAGCTACGATCCCCCCTGGTTTCTTTTCCGATTCCTTGTTCTCTTATCCCCTGCACCGTATAGAAACAAAAGCCTTTGGAACAGAGGTATTTCTTTGGGTAAACGACTCTTTATTGGTTGATCCCCACAGCGGCGAAGCCATTGCGGAGATTAGCAAGGAACAGGCCCTTAGCGTAGTAGAACAAAATATTTTACCCCAGTATACACCTAAACAAATAGAACGTATAGAAGAAGTTGGCCCGCACGACGAATATCGCGGACGCCCTCTCCCCGCCTACCGTATTCGCCTTTCAGGAGAAGGGGCACCCGTAGCTTATGTCGATGCCAAAAGTGGAGCGTTTCAACGAATACGACACAACCAATGGCGATGGTTCGACTTTTTATGGATGACCCATACGATGGATTATCAAGGGAGAGATAATTTCAATACGTTGTTGTTGCGTAGCTTTTCTCTTCTCGGCCTGATTACTGTACTGAGCGGGTTTGCGCTGGCTTTTGTGACCCGTACTTGGTTCCGAAAAAAGAAGCGTTAGTCCTCCTTTTTTTTCATCAAGGAAAGGGTAATTATCCCGATAATCCCAAAGAAAAACCCGACCCAAAATCCAAATCGATGGGAACGTCCTTTTTTTTCTGAGATGTAGGCTCCGATGGCCCCTGTGATAACTCCTATCCCCAAATAGGTCGTGAATGATAACGGCTCAACCATTTAAAAAGTGTAGTTCAATTGGAGAATAATTCTTCGTCCAGGTTCATCGGCAAAGTAACGCATTCGGTTTAAATAATTCCGAAATGAGGTGTTGTTAATATTCTCTATGGTGAGGAAAACAGAAAGTGGTCTCTGCTTAAATGTATAACGTATTTCGCCTCCCAAAAGATGATACGCTTTGGGGGGAGTGCTGGCGTCTACTTCTACACGAGATATTTCTCCCGCTTCTATAAGATCATAAAAGAAGTTGTTGTTTGGATAGTTTTTTTGTTCCGCAACATAATTGCTGTGCAGGGCCAAGGACCATGGTTTCTTTGGAAGCGACCAACGCAAGCTGTTTTGCTGGTTAAAAGGAGGAATGTCGATCAAGGGCCGTGCATTGTTTTTTTCTTCTCCTTTAACCCAAGTCGTTTTTGCCGTCCATTGAAGGCTGGGGGTTGGCTTCCATTCCCAGTCAAAATCTAACCCAAAAAGGGTTGCAGCCGTTTGCCGGTATTGCCATACTTGAAATGCGCCCCTCACGGTTTGGTCTATTCCAGAAGGCTCCAATAAAATATAGTCCTCTATGGCATTGAAGTATCCTGATAGCGTCCATTTTAAGCCGTCTTTTTTGTAGGCGATAGACAGCAATGTCTTTTGCGCCGTTTCGTTATTCAACCCTAAAACCCCCAATTCTATAGTAGCCAAAGCATGGTGTAGTCCATCACTAAACAATTCTGATGGGTTAGGGGATCTGTTGATTAGCCCATAATTTAAATTGACCGCGATCGCATCGCTTAGGGTTTGATGCAATCCAATAGAGGCGGAGAAATTGCCATAGCGTAAATTCTGTTCGGTAAGGTATTGGCTTGTGTTGGTCCTTCTTATAATTGTAGCGGCATAACGCTGGTCGTACCCTCTTTCTTCCCAATCCGAGATACGGTAAAACTTTTTGGCATTCAACCAATCCAAATCATAACGGATACCTCCTTCTAGCTGAAAGTTATTGGAAGGAAAATAAGTGGCGGTCAAATAGGCCCCCGTTTGTGTCCTAAAATAGTCTGGAATCAACCTTTTTACTCCAGTGTCAGGATCAGAAAAGTTGTCTTGAAAAGAAAGAGAAGTTCCTACAGCCCAAGACATTGTTTCTTTTTGTGCGCTGAGTAAATCGACTAAAAAAGAATGGGTTTGTAAGTGGATGTCTAAGGCCGGTACGGTACTTGGCACCCCTCTACGTACGTCAAACTCTTGGCGTTTATTGCTTTGAAAGGCATAGGCGGTTTCTATTCTATTGCCGTTGTCAAATGTTTTTTGATAGTTGAGTTTTAGGGTATGGTGTTGGGTGTGTTGTTTAGGGCTGTTGATGGTTCTGCTAAAAGGATTGATCCGAAACGGGACGCCAGATGATATTGCACGATATAAATCACCTACATTACCGATATGCGCAGAAGAAAGTATTCCAACAGTTTTCTGAAAATAGGTGTATCCTACGGCCCATTTTTGTGTGATAATATTTCTTCCTAAACGTATCCCAAACTGTTTTTCATTGACACCCGTATTGGTCAATACATAATCGGGAGCACTAAGGTCTCCGCCCAGCCTCAGGTTAGCGTTAGTGGAAATAAAATATCCTTTAGCCGTTGTTTTATGAAGCTTTACTAAGGCACTCGGTTGTCTTCCATTGTCTTGATAGCCTAATGAGACTTTTCCGAAGAGGCTATCGTTTATGCCGAGTTTTTTGGGTAAGATTTTTATTACTCCTCCAAGCGCATCTCCGCCATAACGAAGCGCAGAGGGTCCTTTGATCAGCTGAATGTTTTCTGCCTCACTAATGCTAATACTTGGGGCATGGTCTGCTCCCCATTCGTGGTCTTGCAAACGGTTCCCGTCATTGACAATAACCACACGGCTTCCAGAAAGTCCGTGCACAACAGGCTTTACAAGATTGCTGCCTGTTTTAAGGGTGTTTACGCCAGAAAGTGCGTTCAGCGCATCTCCAAGGTTTTGAGTACTATAGCGTGCGATTTCTTCGGCCGAAAGAGCCGTTTCTACTCCGGTAGCACTGTTTTTCTTTAGGTTTTTATCGGCAACAATGATCTCTTCAAGTTCTGTAAGATGATGTTCCAGATAAAAGCTTTTCATCAGGGAAGAAGGGACCTTTGCTTTAACCGTAGTGGGACTACAACTAGGGTGTTCCAGTAAAAGGGTGTAGCTCCCTTTACAAAGAGCGGGGAAACCAAACTTTCCCTCCGCATTGGTCATTACTTCTCTGTTCGTTTCTATCACAGTAACCCTTACTCCTTCTAGGGGGAGCTTGTCGTGCAGATCATAGACCTGCCCCAAAAAGACTAAATCACATTTTTGACTGTAAAGGAAACCCCAAGAAACCAAAAACAGAAGAAAGAAAAATCGTTTTTTCACAACAAAAATAAACGGAGATATCCTCGATAAAAAGACATCTCCGTTTTGGAATTTATTGGATGGTTACAGGGAAGTTTACCTCCACATCCGTTTCTCCTCCAAAATCATCTCGAGAAGTACCGCTTTTTGTGGTAGGTTCGTGAATCAAGTAAACCCGAACTGACCCTGAACTCGCTGCTGCTGTGGTCCACTGCGTGTTTAGATTAATCGGGATATTGTCACTGTCCGTGGTGTCTGTTGATGCAGAAGCTATCGTCAAGTTTGCTCCGGCAGTTTCAAAGAAAACATAATGCTCGTCTGCCTCTTCGATTACCTCTTCGGTGATATTTTCGATGTCTGAAGCATCAGAAGCGTCATAAAAGCTTACGGAAACTTGGTAAGTAGCATTCGCGCTAAGGGCAATGGAAGGAATGGTTTCTCCTTCGTTCCAAGTGTAGGTATCCTGTTGACTAGCGCCTGTTTGAAAAACAGAAAGTACTACACGGTTGATTTCTTCTTCTTCATTGACTTCCTCAGGATCATCTTTTTTACATGAGGTAAATACAAATAGAAAGGCCAATAATGGCAAAGCAAGGGTTGAAAAATTTTTTTTCATTTTTAATATTATTTTTTGATCGTTAAAATGGGTTTAGATTCAGGGCGTGATATATCAAAAAATAATGGGTGGCCCGCGTAAGGCGGGTAATGCAATAGAAGAATTCCCTTCAGTTGCGGTATAATGAGAAAAGTGTTGCAGTTGTGTGTCGTCTACATGGGTGGTGTACAAATAAAAACCAAGATCGATAAAGGGTTCAGTGTACAAAAAGTGAAAGGCACACTCGGTTTCTTCCTCATGAAAGTGCAGTGTGTTTTCTGTACATTGAACTTCGTCTTGATGCTCACCAAAAAGGTGAACATACTGCATGCCCTGGGTAGAAAAAAGAACTCCCAGCAACAAAAAAATCAATCCTATATGTTGTCTTTTATTCGCCATATCGGACTTCAAAAGTAGAAAATCTAATTGTATTCTATGATTGTGTACACAAAAATTGAACCATTCAAGGTTTAATTCTCCGGATGAAAGGAAAATAGTTAAGTTTACAACATGCAAGAAAAGAAAAAAGTTTCCTTTACATGGGCCTTTAAAGAGTACATCTGGCCTCGAAAAAAAATAGTTGCCTTAGGCTTATTCCTTATCATTGTTCGGAGTCTCTCAGGACTTGTACTTCCTTATGCGAGTAAAGCGTTGATTGACGATGTTATTCCTTCCAAAAACACCACTACGCTCGGCTATTTGTTGGTGGCTGTTGGAGTCTCTCTGCTGTTACAATCCTTGAGTTCTTTTTCGCTAACGCGCCTTTTAAGTGTAGAAGCCCAGCACCTTATTTCGGTTTTACGCGCCAATGTTCAAAAAAAATTGCTCACCTTGCCCGTAAGTTTTTTTGACAACCAAAAAGCGGGAGCCTTAGTTTCTCGCGTAATGACCGATGTAGAAGGGGTGCGCAACTTGGTAGGGACGGGTCTTGTACAGCTCATAGGAGGATCCATAACGGCCTTGATTTCCTTGGTGATTTTGATCAACATTAACGGGATGATGACCCTTTTTGTACTCTTGCCTGTTGGGATTTTTGCGCTTATTGCGCTTAAAGCCTTCGGTTATATTCGCCCTATCTTTAGGGAGCGTGGAAAAATCAACGCCGAAGTGACGGGTCGTTTAACCGAGACATTAAACGGAATTCGGGTCATCAAAGGGTTTAATGCCGAAGAACAAGAACAAAAAACCTTTGAAGCTGGGGTTGAGCGTCTTTTTTTAAATGTAAAAAAAAGCTTAACCGCCACGGCCTTTATGACCAGTGCTTCCACATTTTTACTCGGTATTGCCTCTGCGGGTATTATGGGCATTGGAGGTTATTTTATCATGCAAGGCAGTCTCACTTACGGGGAGTTTGTCTCCTTTACCCTTTTTCTGGGTTTTATGATTGCCCCCATAGTGCAAATGAGTAATATTGGGAGTCAACTCACCGAAGCCTTTGCAGGGCTAGATCGTACACAAGAATTAATGCATACTCCTGAGGAAGACGACCCCAGAGTAAGAACACAATATTTAACCGAGTTAAAAGGCAATCTCCGTTTTGAAAACGTATCCTTTGCCTACGAAACCAATAAAGCTGTCTTGCATGAGGTCTCTTTCGAAGCCAAAAAAGGGGAGGTCATTGCCCTGGTAGGCTCTTCAGGTTCAGGAAAATCTACCATTGCGGGCTTAGCTTCTGGATTTTTAACCCCAACAGAAGGGACGGTTTATGTAGATGAACAAGACCTTTCCAAAATCAATCTTCGTAGTTTTAGACAACACCTCGGCGTGGTCTTACAAGACGATTTCCTCTATGAAGGAACCATCAAAGAGAACGTTTTATTTCCTCGCCCAGATGCCAGTGACGAAGAAGTAGAAGCTGCTGCAAAAGGAGCTTATGTCACCGAATTCACCGACCGTTTTGACGAAGGCTTAAACACCCTTATTGGGGAACGAGGCGTGAAACTGTCGGGAGGACAGCGCCAACGCATTTCCATCGCAAGGGCGCTTCTGGCAGCTCCTCAACTGGTCATTTTAGACGAAGCCACCTCTAACCTCGATACCGAGAGCGAACGCTACATTCAAGAGAGTCTTGGAAAATTAATGCACCAACGTACCACCTTGGTGATTGCCCACCGCCTAAGCACCATTCAAAAGGCCGATCAAATCTTGGTCATCGAAGAAGGAAGAATCGCTGAACAAGGTAAACACCAGGAATTGCTGGAGAAAAAAGGGCGGTACTACGAGCTATATACCTACCAAACCCGCATGTAAACGATAATTATTATTTTTAGAGCGAAAAACCAAAACAATGAAAAAACGACTTTCCTTTCTCTTCATTTTTAGTGCTTTTTTACTGCAAGCACAAGCATTAAAAAAATCGCCTTGGCACATTGTCGCCGATGATATTGACCCGAATTTCTACTACGGCGTTACGGTAGCCAATGGGATGGTAGGGATGGTCTCTTCTCCCGACCCTTTAAAGATTAAAGACGTTGTTCTCAATGGGGTGTATGACTATTACCAACGTGGGCGAGTTAGTAATATCTTAAAAACCTTCAACCACATGAACATGCATTTGGAGGTAGACCAACGCCGCATTGACCGCAATCAAATTGAAGGCTATGCGCAGACCCTCGACATGAAAAATGCCGAGCTAATTACCACCTTTAATGTGCCTAAAAAAGTGAAGGTCAAGCACCGCTTAATGTCCTTGCGCAACTTGCCCTACACGGCCATGAGCATTATAGAAATTACTGCATTAGACGATGTAAACATCGTTCCTATCAACTATATCGAAACCCCCAACCACATTTCAGATGTGCGTAACCTCTATGCTGAAATTGACCGTCCGCACGTTTTGATTCCCCTGATGAGTTCGGTTGGGTTTAGCCCAGGAAAGAAAAAAGTGGCGGCTTCAACTTCTTTTATTTTCCCCGAAAAACACGGGCATGAACCCAAGATTATCCACGAAGATTGGGACTACAACATGCACTTGATGAAGTTTAAAAAACAACTGAAAAAAGGAGAGACCTATCGTTTTGCTTTGGTGGGTTCTACCCTTTCCTCTGTTCAAAACAACGACCCGCACAACGAGGCCGAGCGCTTGACCCTTTTTGCTAAACTCGAAGGAATTGAACGTTTGTACAGTGCCCACCAAAAAGCGTGGAACAAACTGTGGGAAAGCGATATCGAAATCGAAGGCGATTTGCGTTCACAACGCGCTGTGCGCTCTGCTTTATATCATTTGTATTCCTTTGCTCGAAAAGGAACGGCTTATTCGCTCTCTCCCATGGGACTCTCCGGTTTAGGTTATAACGGTCACGTATTTTGGGATACCGAACTGTGGATGTATCCTCCCCTTTTGGTGCTTCAACCCGAGATTGCGCGTTCCCTATTGGAATACCGCTATGAACGTTTAGGGGCAGCAAAAGAAAACGCTTTTTCTCATGGTTACGACGGAGCTATGTTCCCTTGGGAATCGGCGGAAGATGGCTCGGAAGACACCCCCATTTGGGCCTTGACCGGACCTTTCCAACACCATATTTCAGCGACCATTGGGTGGGCCTTTTGGAAGTATTATGAAGTAACCCAAGACAAAGAATGGTTGACCACTAGAGGCTACCCCGTCTTAGAAGAAATCGCAAAGTTTTGGGCTAGTCGTGTGGAACGCAATGGCCCAGGACGATATGAAATCAACAATGTGATTGGTGCCAACGAATGGGAAGAAAATATCGACAACAACGCCTTTACAAACGGGATGGCAAAAACCGTACTGGAATATGCCAGTCTAGCCGCAGAAGCTTTAGGGAAAACCCCTCCTGCCGATTGGCGTCATGTAGCGGCTAATATTCCAATTCTTCAGTTTCCTGACGGAACGACCAAAGAAAATGAAACCTATGCGGGGCAAATCATCAAACAAGCCGATGCAAACTTACTGTCCTACCCGCTTAAAATTGTTACAGAGAAAGACGCTATTTTACGTGACTTGAATTATTACGAGCCGCGACTATCTCCTGATGGCCCTGCTATGGGGGGAGCCATTCTTTCCGTTTTGGCTGCTCGCTTAGGCAACCCAGAGCGCGCCTTTAGTATGTTCGAAAAGAGCTATCAACCCAATGAGTTACCTCCCTTTAAGGTCATTGCTGAAACAGCAGGTGGCTCAAACCCTTACTTTGCCACTGGTGCAGGAGGAATGTTACAAGCCGTGCTCTTCGGAATTGGTGGGCTCGATATTCAACAAGAGGGCGTAAAACAATTGCCAACACAACTGCCCAAGGCATGGAAATCGCTTACCCTTAAAGGGGTAGGGAAAGATGAAACTCGCTTTACTGTAAATTAAAACACATGAAAAATCGTATGCTTTATTTGCTAATCTTCCTTCCACTCTTTGCTGCGGCACAGGTTTTTGAATTTGTAGCGGAAGGTAATGTTCACCGCGTTTTTAAAGACAATCAATATTTACTCGAAACGGTCTTCAACGCGAAAGACGGTGCTTTTGTTTTCACCCGTGGTGGATTCTATTCCACGACCGAAAAAGGAGACGACGTCGTTTTTGAATTCAATTCTAACTTCGCGAAAGACAGCCTAAAAAGCATGACCATAGAGAAAGGGGAAGACTGGAAGGTTGTGGCCATTCCCGATCAAGATTTGGAAGGGAAATGGCTAATGGCAGGACGGGTAAAACCCGAAGGAGAACAACGACGCGACCTCACTCGCTCAAGAAAAACCATGAAGTTTTTACTCGATGGGCACTTTCAATGGACCGCTTTTGATACCGCCTCGATGGCCTTTAAGGGTTGCGGTGGTGGAACCTATACGGCAGTAGATGGAAACTATGTAGAAAGCCTCCAATACTTTTCCAGAGACAACAGCAAAGTGGGAAAGGTGTTGCCTTTTGAATACCGCTTAAACGAAGACGACTGGTACCACAAAGGAAACAACAGCAAGGGTGCACCCATGCACGAGATTTGGCACAAGCGTTCGGGAGAGTAAGTTAATTGATTAAGACATCGGTCCCCAAATAGCGATCATCGCCATTGGTGTACCAAGCGCGAACTTTCGGCATTTTTATGCCTTGCACTACCGCTTCCTCTGAAAGAAGAATGTATTCTCCATCGTTCTTAGCTTCATCGTGGTAAAATTGATAATGGCGCAAACGGTAGTCGTTTTTGTCAAAGTAAAAATACCAAGTGTCTTTGCCTACGGTTTCGTCATAGCTCACTTTAATGCACCAAAACTCTTCTCCTTTTAAGCGCTTTTTAAACGCCTTTGGCGCTAATTGGGTGCCGGGATCTTTTAGCTTCATGGGAAGGCCGTAAAGGTAAACGTAATAGTTGCGCATTTTGGTAGTGCGCTCACAATTCAAGCGTTGTTCTTGGGCTATTTCGTCTGAAAAATCAGTACTTCCCTCATACCAGTGTGTACACTTTCCTTTTTCGAGTAGCGCAGCAGTGTGTATTCCGTTTTGGGTAACCGAAGACTTAAAGCGTTCTTTGGGGAAGTCCATTTCCAAAAGCGTTGTTCGCTTGGGTCGGTTGGGCGTTTCCATTTCCACAGTAAATTCTCCTTGAAAGCTGGCCCATTTTCCTTGAGGGTCGTGGTAAGCAATGCTTCGGTCGAGCAATTCTTCTGCGGTAAAGTCTTGTGCACTTCCCCAAAGGAAGGTGCACAAGCTCACACATACGATTAATTTTTTCATGACTAGTTGCGGTAATTCAAGGCTGGATCTCGGTCACCCAAGAGCGGGATGTATTCAAAATCAGCTCCGCGGATTTCCAAGAACTCTTTCTGCACTTGTTCGATAAAGGCGGGGTCGTCGAACAATTGCATCCCGGTTAAAGTCAACGCTTTTGCGGCATTCATCATCCCTTTGGTACCAATGCTGGTTCCCCCAGCCGCTACGGCTTGCCAGCTGTGGGCCGGTGTTCCTGGCACCCAAGTAGCTGCGCGTAAGCCTGCCGTTGGGACAGTGTAACTCACATCGCCTACATCGGTTGAGCCACCTGCTTTTGCTTGTAAATTGTAGGGCTCTACCGCTTCTATATATTCCATGTTTAAGGGTTTCCCTAAGCTTTTTGCAATTTCCTTGGCAAAGGTCATCTCTTTTTCGTTGTAGGTTACCCCTCCAATGGTTTGGAAGTTCTTATGTACGCGTTTTTGAAGGGTAGGAACATAGAGTAAATCGTGGGTTCCTCCAATCATTTCATAATCCATGGTTGTCCCTGTGCCTAGCGCTGCTCCTTCTGCTGCCTTTACGATACGATCAAATAATTTAATCACCTCATCGCGTTTTGGATGGCGGGAATAATAGTAAACCTCCGCAAAATCGGGAACGACATTGGGTGCTTCTCCCCCACGGGTAATTACATAGTGGATTCTCGCCGACATGTCCATGTGTTCGCGCATAAGGTTGGTCATGTAGTTCATGGCCTCCACGGCATCGAGGGCAGAACGCCCTTCTTGTGGTGCTCCCGCCGCGTGGGCAGAACGCCCGTAAAAACGAAATTTTGCCGACTTGTTGGCTAGAGCTGGTCGTGGGTTAGCAGAGTTTCCGCTACCGGCATGCCAGTGCAAAGCAATATCGACATCGTTAAATAAACCTGCGCGGGTCATATAGACCTTCCCCGATCCTCCTTCTTCTGCAGGGCAACCGTAGAAACGTACCGTTCCTTTGATTTTATTTTGCGCTATATATTTTTTGATGCTAATGGCAGCAGCGGCAGAAGCTGTTCCAAACAAATGGTGCCCACAGGCATGGCCTGCGCGTTTTCCGTTGGAAACTTTATAACTCACCGCTTTTTGTGAAAGCCCGGGCAAAGCGTCATATTCCCCCAAGATGGCAATCACAGGACCTTTCCCATTGGAATACTCTGCTACAAAAGCGGTGGGTATTCCCGCCACTCCTTTCTCAATGGTAAAGCCTTCTTCTTGCAGGGTTTTTTGTAATAGCGCGCTACTTTGCTCTTCCTGATAGCCCATTTCGGCATAGTCCCAAATGGTGAGGGCTATTTTAGAAAACTTGGCTTCTTCTTTTTCTAAATTCGATAAAATTTGGTCGTGACTTTGTGCAAAGACCATAAGGCTGCACAAAAAACTCAGTCCGGTTAAAATGCTTTTCATGATACTGTTCTTTCCTCTAAATTAAGGAAATCAGTTCAAATGTTTTATAAGTATATTCCGGATGTAGGAATTTCAGGACTAAACTATACGCAATAAGGTTTAGTCGTTGTCGCTTACTTTTTCCTCAAGCTGTTCCACTCTTCGAAGCAACGAATCAATCATCTTTTGTTGGTCTTGAATGGCTTTCGTTAAAACAGGAACCAGTTTAGAATAGTCCACCATTTGCATTTGCTCACCATCTCGTTCACCGGTAACAGTGTAGGGAATAACCTCCTGAAGTTCGTGTGCTTTTACCCCATAACTTCTAGACTGTCCTTCTTTCCATTTGTAGTCATAGACCTTTATGGCGTTGATTAAGCTTAGCCCATCAAAGTTTTTGAAGTCCTCTTTGAGACGATAATCAGAAATTGTGTTATACGTTGTTCCAGAGGTAGTAACGTCTATATTCCCTCTTTCGGTGCCGCTGAGAATAAATTCGATAAAATTCCCTGGATCGTTGTCTTCAATATCTAAATATCCAAAGATATCGGTATCCCCATCACTGTTTATGCTCAACCTTTCAGCTCTTGTCCCACTAACTCGAGTTTGTATACGGTAGCTTGAATCCCCATCGGTATCTGTCGAGACCCAGCCTGCTGCTCCCGAATGTACGTAGTCAGATCCATCGTGGGCAAACATATTGATAAAACCAAGATTGTCGCTACTGCCCACAGCTAATGGAGAAGAATTGGTCCCTCTAGAACGATAGAATTTTATGTCGGGGGCGTCTGTTCCATTATTGTTTTGTTCTAGTCGCATGACCATTCCCTGGTCGGACTCACCCACAATATGAATGGTTTCTGTGGGCACGGTGGTTCCAATGCCTACTTTTTGATCGACCAATAAATCGCCTTCAATATTCGTGTTTCCCGCAGCGTCAATTTCTAACCTGGTGTCTAATGCCCCAGAAACTAATGTGTTAATTCGCATATAACTATCTCCGTCACTGCCATCGGCATAGAACCTAATATAGGCCGACTGCTCATAGTCTGTTCCGTCGTAAGCATGGGTATTGATGGAGGAGAGAAAATCTCCTGTTTGTACTGCACTAGGTGAAGACTCCGTCCCTCTCGATCGGAAAAACCTAATGTCAGGTGCATCTGTATTGGAGTTAAATTGCTCTATGCGAATCTGTGCTGTTTCAGAACCCTCACCAATCATATGGAGAGTAACAGAAGGGGTCGATGTACCTATCCCCACTCTTTCGTTTACATCGTCAATGGTTAAGATATCCGTTGATATAATTCTTGCGTCGTCTCCCACAACCAAAAGTTCGTTTTTAGGCCCCAATGAAGAATCGGTATAGCCTGTTGAAGAAACAACCCCAGCAGTAGTTACTCGCGTTATATCACTGTTACCTAATTGTATGGTGTTACTCACATTCACTGTAGCGCTAAAACCAATCGCTATGGCGTTTTCTAAGTCACTTGCTCCTAAATCTGCGTCGGTTCCTATAACGAGGTTCTTCTGTCCTGTAATGTTAGCGGCCATGGCTGCTTTGCCAATGGCGATATTGTTCTCTCCAGAAGTGTTTGCATTGAGTGCATTGTAGCCCACAGCTGTATTGTATTGCCCGGTAGTGTTTTCATCCAATGCTTGTGAACCCACGGCTACATTCTGTGTCCCTCCAGAGTTTAATGTTAGGGCGGTATAACCAATGGCTACATTATCATCTGCTGAGTTGTCTGCTAATGCACTAAACCCTATGGCTACGTTATTCCCTCCAGTACCACTTGATCCTGA
>WTJB01000212.1 GCA_011526335.1 Candidatus Arcticimaribacter sp. | reverse complement strand
ACACCACAGCCTTGAGAAAAAGGTTTTGGCCAATGTAGAGTCAGGAAAAAAGACCGTTATCAAAACATGGTCTAGAGCATCATTGATCACGCCTGATTTTGTGGGACAAACAATCGGTGTACACAACGGAAGACAATTTATTCCTGTTTATGTAACAGAGAATATGGTAGGACATAAATTAGGTGAATTTTCTCCAACACGTTCTTACAGAGGACACGGTGGAGCAAAAAATAAAGGAAATAAATAGACATGGGAAATCGTAAAAGACAATCTTCTGAGGCTGCAAAAGAAGCCAAGAAATCACTTGCTTTTGCCAAGTTGAACAACTGCCCAACTTCTCCACGCAAAATGCGCTTAGTTGCAGATTTAGTACGTGGTGAGGATGTCAATAAAGCCTTAGCAATTTTAAAGTTCAACCCTAAAGAAGCGTCTAGAAGAGTAGAAAAACTCTTGCTTTCTGCTTTGGCCAACTGGCAAGCGAAAAACGAAGATGCAGACATCGAGAAAGCTGGACTTTTTGTGAAAGAAATCAGAGTAGATGGTGGAAGTATGTTAAAACGTTTGCGTCCCGCTCCGCAAGGACGTGCGCACCGTATCCGCAAACGCTCAAATCACGTAACCCTAGTATTAGGAGCAAATAATTTAGACAGTTAATATGGGACAGAAAACTAATCCAATAGGAAATCGTTTAGGCATTATCCGCGGATGGGACTCCAACTGGTATGGAGGCAATGACTACGGAGATAAAATTGCAGAAGACGATAAGATCAGAAAATACATTCATGCCCGTTTGGCTAAAGCTAGCGTTTCTAATGTTATCATTGAACGTACCCTTAAGCTTATCACTGTTACCATCACTACGGCTCGTCCAGGGATTATCATTGGTAAAGCCGGACAAGAAGTAGACAAGCTAAAAGAAGAGCTCAAGAAAATTACTGGGAAAGAAGTTCAGATCAACATCTTTGAAATCAAACGCCCAGAATTGGATGCGCGTTTGGTAGGGGCTTCTATCGCCCGTCAGATTGAAGGACGTATCTCGTACAGACGTGCCATCAAGATGGCAATTGCTGCAGCAATGCGTATGAACTCTGAGGGGATTAAAATCCAAATTTCAGGTCGTTTGAACGGGGCTGAAATGGCACGTTCAGAGTCTTACAAAGAAGGACGTATTCCATTGTCTACATTTCGTGCTGATATTGATTATGCTTTAGTAGAAGCGCACACGACCTACGGTCGTTTGGGCATTAAAGTATGGATCATGAAAGGGGAAGTGTACGGAAAACGCGAATTGTCTCCCCTGGTAGGCATGCAGAAGAAATCAAACCAAGGAGGGAAGAATAACAATCAACGTCAACGACGTAGAAAATAAATAGGGAGGAATCATGTTACAACCTAAAAGAACAAAATTCCGTAAAACGCAGAAAGGCCGTATGAAAGGTCTTTCGCAGCGCGGACACCAACTTTCTAACGGAATGTTTGGAATCAAAGCTTTAGATTCAAAATTCATCACCTCACGTCAAATAGAAGCTGCACGTATTGCCGCTACTCGTTACATGAAACGTGAAGGTCAATTATGGATCAAAATTTTCCCAGACAAACCCATCACCAAAAAACCTTTAGAGGTACGTATGGGGAAAGGGAAAGGAGCACCAGAATATTTTGTTGCTGTAGTAAAGCCAGGACGTATCTTATTTGAGATCTCTGGCGTTCCTATGGACATTGCTAAAGAGGCCCTTCGCCTTGCTGCACAAAAGCTTCCGGTAAAGACTAAGTTTATCATCGCAAGAGATTTTCAAGCCTAAAAAGAGATCGAAAAAATGAAACAATCCGAAATTAAAAATCTTACACTAGAAGATCTTCAAGACAAACTTGCAGACAGTCAAAAGCAATTGACTGAATTGCGTATGGCTCACGCCATTACTCCCTTAGAAAATCCGCTTCAATTACGATCGGCACGACGTACCGTTGCCCGTATCCAAACAGCGATCACTGAAAGACAACAAGAAAGCGTAGAAAATGGAAAATAGAAACCTAAGAAAAGAAAGAATTGGTGTTGTAACCAGTAACAAAATGGAGAAATCTATTGTGGTTTCTGAGGTAAAACGCGTAAAACATCCTATGTACGGGAAGTTCGTTTTGAAAACGAAAAAGTACGTAGCGCACGATGACACCAATGACTGTAATGTAGGTGACACTGTAAAAATCATGGAGACCCGCCCAATGAGTAAATCAAAGTGCTGGCGTCTAGTTGAAATAATTGAAAGAGCCAAATAATCATGTTACAACAAGAATCAAGATTAAAAGTTGCCGACAACACTGGAGCAAAAGAGGTGTTGACCATCCGTGTATTGGGAGGAACCAAAAGACGTTATGCTTCTGTAGGAGATAAAATCGTTGTTACGGTAAAAGAAGCTACCCCTTCTGGAACAGTAAAGAAAGGGCAAGTATCTACCGCCGTAGTCGTACGTACAACAAAAGAAGTTCGTAGAGCAGATGGGTCATATATCCGTTTTGACGACAATGCTTGTGTACTCTTGAACCCTACTGGGGAGATGAGAGGAACACGTGTATTTGGACCAGTTGCCCGAGAATTGCGCGACAAGCAATTCATGAAAATTGTATCATTAGCACCCGAGGTGCTGTAATATTACTAAGATGAGTAAGATTAAGATCAAAAAAGGAGACAAGGTACGCGTAATAGCGGGGGAGCATAAAGGCACCGAAGGTACAGTAGCCAAAGTTTTACGTGATGTAAACAAAGCCGTTGTAGAAGGGGTAAACTTGGTGAAAAAACACGCCAAGCCTAGCGCTCAAAACCCACAAGGAGGAATCATCGAAAAAGAAGCTCCTCTACAAATATCGAATCTAACCCTTTTGACAGCTGATGGCCAAGCTACACGTGTAGGCTACCGTATGGAAGGCGATCAAAAAGTTAGATATGCTAAAAAAACAAATGAAGTAATCTAGTTATGAGCTATCTACCAAGACTTAAAAAAGAATTTAACGAGCGTATTATAGGAGCTCTAACGGAAGAGTTTGGCTATAAAAATGTCATGCAAGTGCCTCGTTTAGAAAAAATCGTGCTTAGCCGTGGGGTTGGAGCAGCGATTGCAGACAAAAAATTAATCGACTACGCTGTAGACGAGTTAACCAACATCACCGGGCAAAAAGCCGTGGCTACAATATCGAAAAAAGATGTTGCTTCCTTTAAACTAAGAAAAGGAATGCCCATTGGTGCTAAAGTAACCCTTAGAGGAGAGCGTATGTACGAATTCCTAGACCGTTTGGTTACTGTAGCTTTACCGCGTGTACGTGACTTCCAAGGAGTAAAACCCAACGGATTTGACGGGCGTGGAAACTATAACCTTGGGGTAACCGAGCAGATTATATTTCCTGAAATCAATATCGATAAAGTAAATAAAATCTCAGGGATGGACATCACATTTGTGACGTCTGCCTCTACAGATAAAGAAGCAAAATCATTGTTAAACCAACTAGGGATTCCCTTTAAAAAGAATTAAGATGGCAAAAGAATCCATGAAGGCTCGTGAAGTAAAACGCGCCAAAACTGTTGCAAAATACGCTGCGAAACGCAAAGCGTTAAAAGAAGCTGGAGACTATGAAGCACTCCAAAAGTTACCTAAAAATGCATCGCCTATTCGCATGCACAACCGTTGTAAATTAACAGGAAGACCTAAAGGCTATATGCGCCAGTTTGGTATCTCAAGGGTAACCTTTAGAGAAATGGCCAATAAAGGACTGATTCCAGGTGTAACCAAAGCCAGTTGGTAATAAAAAATTAGACGATTATGTTTACAGATCCATTAGCCGATTATTTAACTCGAATCCGTAATGCCAACTCCGCAGGCCATCGTGTAGTGAGCATTCCTGCTTCTAACGTTAAAAAAGAAATCACAAAAATATTGTTTGATCAAGGGTATATCCTTAGTTATAAATTCGAAGATACGCCCAACAACCAAGGAAGTATCAAGATCGCTTTAAAGTACGATCAAGCGACTAAAGAACCCGTGATCAAGAAAATACAACGCATCAGTACACCCGGTTTACGTCAGTACGCTGGTGCACAGGAATTGCCACGTATCTTAAACGGTTTGGGGATTTCCATCGTTTCTACCTCTAAAGGGGTAATGACCGGAAAACAAGCCCAAAAAGAAAATGTAGGTGGTGAGTTATTGTGCTACGTTTATTAAAATTTTAAAAGAAGAAAGAAATGTCTAGAGTTGGAAATAATCCTATCCCAGTCCCTGCAGATGTCACGGTTGACATCCAAGCAGACAAGCTGGTCGTAAAAGGAAAACTCGGAGAGTTAGAACAACCTTATGATGGGGTCTCTTTTGAGCAAGAAGACAATACCATCGTCGTTAAGCGTAACTCAGAATCCAAAGATCATAAATCTAAACACGGACTTTACCGTGCCCTTTTGGCCAATATGGTAGAAGGAGTTTCTAAAGGTTTTACCAAAGAATTGGAACTCGTAGGGGTTGGATATAGAGCAAGTAATCAAGGACAAAAATTAGATTTAGCCCTTGGTTTTTCGCACAATATCTTACTGGATATTGCACCAGAAGTAAAAGTAGAAACGGTATCTGAAAAAGGGAAAAACCCTATCATCAAGTTGACATCACACGACAAGCAATTGGTCGGTTTTGTTGCTGCAAAAATCAGATCCTTCCGCAAGCCTGAACCTTACAAAGGAAAAGGAGTCAAATTTGTAGGAGAAGAAATTAGAAGAAAAGCAGGTAAATCTGCATAATCCTTATCAACTATGGGACTAAGTAAAGAAGAAAGAAGATTACGTATCCGTCGTCGCATTCGCAAGACGGTTGCTGGAACAGCTGAAGCACCACGCCTCTCTGTTTTTCGAAGTAACAAAGAAATATACGCACAGTTGATTGATGACAGCAATGGCAAAACTCTTGTTGCTGCATCATCACGCGACAAAGACATCGAAGCGCAAGACAACAAGCAAGCCACGGCTTCTGAAGTAGGCAAAAGTATTGCCGCCAAAGCTGCTGCAGCTGGCATCAGTGTTGTTCGTTTTGACCGCGGTGGATATTTATATCACGGACGTGTGAAATCATTGGCCGACGGTGCTCGTGAAGGAGGATTAAAATTTTAAGCAACAACTATGTATCAAGATTATAAAAACGTAGAACTAGTTAAACCAGGAGGTCTTGAATTGAAAGACCGTTTGGTGGGCGTACAACGGGTAACTAAAGTAACCAA